>CAURFY010000452.1:0-2507 GCA_963524115.1 uncultured Bacillus sp. | reverse complement strand
TGCTGGTCGACCAAGAAGTCTTTCAAAATCATTGCTCTAAATTGCTAGTGTGCCTTCTCGAATACTTTTTTGGATGTCAACAAGCATAGGGATAATGAAATCCGGTACACCCACACCTTTCATAATACTAGCATAAGCATTATCATCGACCTGTTGTACAGCTATTTCTTTACTCAATATCCCACCAAGAACAGATACTAGTTCTTCCTGGGTCAGCAGCTCACCGGAAAGCTCGTAGGTAGTATTTTCATGTCCGTTACCAGATAAAACCACTGCCGCTGCTTCTGCATAATCTTGTTGTAGTGCCCAGCCTACCTTGCCATTTCCTGCTGACGTCACCCAAGGAGCTCCCGCTAGGACAGCTTGAATGCTCGAAATTTCATTTTCCAAGTACCAGTTGTTGCGTAAGAAGGAGTAAGGAATGCCTGTTTTTAAGATCGCTTCTTCTGTCGCCTGATGCGTTGGCGCAAATAAGTTTTTACTTTCCATTGCATTCACTAAACTTGTATACGAGATAAATTTTACTTGAGCACGCTCTGCCGCTGCTACAGCATTTGTATGTTGTCTAATTCTAGTTTCATTGTCTCCATCCGCAGATATGATTAAAAGCCGGTCAATACCTGCAAAGGCAGTATCTAATGTTTCCGGTTGGTCAAAATCTCCGTAGCGAACCTCTACTCCACGAACCCGTAACGATTCTGCTTTCTCTGGATTACGAACACTAACGGCTAATTGACTGGCGGGAATAGTCTTCAATATCTCTTCAACAATTTTTGTACCTAATTTCCCTGTTGCCCCTGTCACTAACAATTTCATTATCTATTCCTCCAAGTATTTATTAATTTTTATAAAAATAAGGCTTGTTATTTGTAATCAAATCGATTACCTGTAATCATATTAATTACAATTTCGATTTTTGTCAATAAATTAAAATTACAATTTTTTAATAGTATACTCAAAACTGTAGAGTATAATATGGTTTGTAACCATATTAATTACATTTGAGGAAGTAATCGCAAGGAAGGTGATTGATTTATTATGTCCATCAGTAGCCGATTTGCTGTAGGAATTCATATATTATCTCTTGTTGAGTTTAATAAGGACGGAGTAAGCTCATCAGAGTATTTAGCAGAAAGTGTAAACACAAATCCTGCCCTAATAAGAAAAATTATCGGTATGCTTAAGAAAGCTGGGTTAGTAGAAGTACATCCTGGTATTGCAGGTACTAAACTTGCTAGGAAAATATCGGATATTACATTGCTCGATGTATATAAAGCGGTTAATGTAGTACAGGACAATGAATTGTTTAGTGTTCACATTAACCCAAATCCAAAATGCCCTGTAGGCAGAAACATTCAAGATACTATCATTCCGGTATTAACAACTGCTCAACTTGCGTTGGAAAAGGTGCTGGGAAATGTAACGATTGAAGATATTGTTAGAGACATAGTTAAAAAGGAAGAATAGAAATGCTACTCTGACAGATAAAGAATTCGGATACAAATTTGATGTGAAAAATGGTAATCAAAGGAACACTAAAAAAAGCCACCATTAAATGGCGGCTGACAAATTATTATATTTTGATTTCATTTTGACTTTTATATTTGAAAGTTTCATCAACAGCTTGGTGATACCCACCTGTTTTTTGAAAGGATTCCCTTATTTTTGTAACAGTTTCAGGGATAGATGAGTGGTTTAACACATGATCTGCGGCCCCTCGTAGTTGATTTGCAGTCAAGCTTTGCATTTGCAATATCATACCGGCTCCGATATTGGCAACTCGTTCGGCAATGATCGGCTGTTCCGCGCTTTGTGGGATTACAATGAGCGGAACTCCATAGTAGAGACCTTCATTGGTACTATTCATTCCACCATGGGTAATAAATAATTTAGTGTATTTTAGCACTTCCGTTTGTGGAACATATTTTTTTACAATGATGTTTTGGGGGATCTCCCCTAAATCAAATAACGAGGTTTGTTCCCCAATCGACATGACAACCGTGTGATTGGTATTTCCAAATGCCTCAAAACAAAGTTTATAAAAATCAACAGTACGGTTAAAAACTGTCCCGAGAGAAATGTAAATGAGACTTTTCCCTTTTATTGCCTCAAGTTCAAAGATATCCTGATTTAATCGTGAATAAAGGGATGGACCTACAAATTTATAAGTTGAGTCGAATACTTCTCCAAAAGGTTGAAACTCCCTAGTTGTATAAACGATTGTGAGTGGTTCAGGATTACAAAAAACTTCGTAGGGAGAATGAATCACTACATCATATTTTTCCTTCACCTGTTCAGTCAGTCTTTGAAATTCATCGTATAGAGGTTTAACTATTTCTATAGGATTTTTCTTAGAAAACTGTTCCAACATTTTATCAAATGATGCTTGTGTTTCCGCAAAAGAAGTACATGAATTGATTGCGGGAAGCTTAAGGATTTCGGCAAGTAAACGTCCACAACCAAACATAGAATCGTGGATGATATAATCAAATTGCTCTCCTTTAATC
>CAURFY010000451.1:0-2510 GCA_963524115.1 uncultured Bacillus sp. | reverse complement strand
GTTTTCATCCATTGCCCATATTAAAGAAATCATACGCTAACAGCCCCTTTAATGTGGGGATGGGGGTCGTATCCTTCTAATGTAAAATCTTCGAATTGAAAATTAAATATATCTTTAACGTTTGGATTAATCTTAACAGTTGGTAATGGTCGGGTTGCTCTAGATAATTGAAGTTCTACTTGCTCAAGATGATTTAAATAAATGTGGGTATCACCAAATGTATGAATAAATTCTCCTGGCTCTAGGTCACATACTTGCGCAATCATCAATGTTAGTAGTGCATAGGATGCAATATTAAAAGGAACACCTAAAAACACATCTGCAGAACGTTGGTATAACTGACAAGATAACTTACCCTCAGCAACGTAAAACTGAAACATACAATGGCATGGTGGCAGCGCCATATTGGGGATTTCTGGTACATTCCAAGCATTGACAATTAATCTTCTAGAATCAGGGTTATGTTTTAATTGATGGATTAAATCACTAATCTGATCAATGGTTTTACCATCGGCACCTGTCCATGAGCGCCATTGATGCCCATAAACTGGTCCAAGTTCACCATTTTCATCGGCCCATTCATTCCAAATCCGAACGCCATGATCCTGCAAATATTTCACATTTGTATCACCATTTAAAAACCAAAGTAACTCATAAATGATTGACTTAAGATGAAGCTTTTTTGTTGTTAAGAGCGGGAAACCCTTTTGAAGGTCAAATCTCATTTGATAGCCAAATGTACTAATCGTACCCGTACCAGTTCGATCTCCCTTCTTTACACCATTATTTAATACATCCTTACATAGCTGTAAATACTGTTCCATCCAACACACACCTTTTATGACCAATATCGGTTTATCTATCCTATCTTATTGTAATAAATGAAAAAACTCAAACGTTTTCGGGGCATCCTCTTTAAGACGATCTTTTGCATCCCCTCCCAGAAAATACATCGCAAATGCCTCGGCAAAATACTCTTCAGGATAAGTAAATAAGTAGGTTTGTCCCGGAAATAGTTTTCTAGCCTCATGCTTCCATATTTTCAAAAAAATGGGGTCATCACTAATTTCATCGTACACATAACGATCGACTGAATGGGCAAGTTCATGGAGCTCTAAATTAACGGAACCATGTCCATTGCCTTTTTCACTTGCACCAATTTTAACTAAGACCAATTTGGATCCACCCATACCAGGTACATCATCCCAAGTTGTTTTACTTTGATAGCCCCTTGGACTGACTCCTTTTAAGCCGTTAGCGGTGGGATTATCTGTGAGTCTTCCATTGAATAATCTCAACTCAATCCCCTCTTGACAAATTTTTGTTAAAATTGAAGGGGAGATTTTGTCCAAACGAGAGATTACCTTTGCTGTTTCAAGCTGATCAAAGTCTCCATCTGGTAAAATGATCATCTGACCTAGTTGCCATTCTGAACGGAGATTTAAGGAATGATATAACAGGGATTCTTTTGAAAAGTCTTTCAAAACAATTCCATCAACTGCAGCCTTGGTGTCCCCTAAAAATGGTATGGAGAAGCCAATTAGAATAATTGTTAATAAAAACTTACGCATACACTTCCCCTTTCGAAGCAGTCTCGATGTATGATTACTAGAATTATAGCATACGAGAATTGGAAAGGTGCATCCGCCTTGCTGAGAAATTAAGGAAGGGGCTCTCAAAACTAATTGTTTTGAGGAAGCCCCCTCTTTTCATTTATTTACTTTTCTAAATTAGACATTAGTACACAGTTTGAAACAATAAGCTCATGTTTGGCCTGATCTTATGAATATGAACGAACTACTTCAGATAAGCCAGCAGCATTTGTTCCTGTACCAACAGCGGCAAATTTCCAATCGCTACCATTACGATAAATCTCTCCGACAACAAGACTTGTTTTTCCATTATAATCGTCCGTTAAATTATATTTAATCATTTCTTGGTTATTACTTGAATTTACGACACGAATGAAAGCATTTTTAATCATCCCAAAATGTTGCTTTCTTTTTACACTATCATATATATTTACAACAAATACCAATTTTTGGATTTTTGCAGGAATTCGATTTAGTTCAATGACGATTTGCTCATCGTCACCATCACCTTGTCCTGTTAAATTATCACCTGAGTGATGAACACTTCCGTCACCGCTTTTTAAATTACCAAAGTAAATGACATCATTTTTATTTTGAAGTTTATCTTGCTCACCAAGCATGATGACAGATGCATCACAATCGATGTTTACACTACTGGATCCTCCACCGAATAAGCCTCCGAATAAGCCTCCGCTTCCTTTTGTTTCCACGGGATCCCATCCTAAGCCAACTAATATCTTTGAAAGACCAGGATTTCCTTTTGTTAAGTCAACGCGTTGTCCTTTTTGTAAACTAATTGCCATGTTCATCCACCTCAATTAAGTATTTTTTAGAAGCATCGATTAACTTTGTTTCCTACTGTTTGATTTTCTTAAAATTCTCCTGACGTTGCATAAGTCGTTTTGTTCCTTCTTCACG
>CAURFY010000450.1:0-2517 GCA_963524115.1 uncultured Bacillus sp. | reverse complement strand
CCAAAAATCCTATGATTTTGTGGATGAACCTTTAATATCGACTGGATCCACGGAAGCAAAGCTAAAAGATGAAACAAAGCAGTCAAAACTTGCAAGTAAGCCTAAAATTGGAGAAACAATTATTGGAGATGACGGGATCGAAGGCAAAATTAGGTAGTAGGACTTCTGCATACATGATTATCTAGGAGAGTGAATAAATGAAAACAAAGGATAATTTTTTAGAGGGAGCAAAAGTGACGAAAGACAATCAGATTTATGGAACGCCAAATAGCAAGAATAAGAATGGAACAGGTGATTCACCAAATGACAATGTAGTTAAAAATAAATCTGGACGTAATCTTTAGAATTTGCATCTGATTAAATAAACTAATTACCTTATATTGGTACAGAAAGACGCTCAGAGAATCTTAAAAGGTACTGAGCGTTATTTTTAAGTTTATTACTCAAAGCCACCCTTATTTGAAGAAAGATTATTATAATTTTAAATATATGCACGAGGTTTTAACACAAAAAAACTGCCAAGTTCAAACTGTTTTTTCATGCAAACAGATTTTTGATAGAAATTTAAGGACCCTATCATTAAATTCATCCTTTTTTTCAATATTTGAGAGGTGTCCGCATTCCTTGAAGATATGCAATTCCGAATTAGGTATTAACGAATAGGTTTGCAGAGCAGAAAAAACTGGTGTTACTTTATCATTATGGCTGCCCAAAACTAAAACAGGAATTTTAATAAAAGGGAGGATAGGGAGATAATTTCTTGATAAAGAAGATAGAGAAGACTGTAAATATGAGATTTTATTGATCGTAAAGGTTATTTCTGCAGATTTCAGTAACTCCAAATCTCCTTTGTTATAAATACACTGTAATGCAAAAAAATTTTCCAATTCCTCTTTTGTTTTTTCGATTATGTTTTTGAAGCAAAAATAGAAGATTACATTTCTAAATAAAAAAGGAGTATAGGAAATCGTATTACTAAGGATTAATGATTTAACCATTGATGGTTTCTTTAAATACAACTCCTGGGCGATCATTCCTCCTAATGATAAACCACAAACATTTACCTCTTCTAGACCAAGCTGTTCCAAAAGTGTAAGGATATCGGAGACAAATGAAGTAATATTGATACTAGTTGAAACGTTTGAATCTCCATGTCCTCTTAATTCAGGAATGATTAAACGATAGTGGTTAGCCAAATTAGATTGAGTGTTCCAAACCTGAAGATTATTGGCTAAGCCGTGAATTAATAGAAGCGGTTCGCCGGACCCTTTTTCGATAAAATTTATAATGGAATTTCCTCCTAAACACGTTAGTCATTAACGTCATTTTGTTCAAGAAAATCCCAATTTAAACGACAAAACTTAATTATTTTAACATTAAAATAATTTTTTCATTTTTTCAGTGAAGCATGAAGGCGGTTATAGTAAAATAAAGTTTGATAGATAATTGATAGAGAACATCTTCACTAGGGGGAAAAAGGTGAATAATCAACACAAAAATGATCTTAAAATTTTTGCATTAAATTCCAATCCAGAGCTTGCAGCAGAGATGGCAAAGCTTTTGGGATGTGAATTGGGAAACTGTTCCGTTAAACAATTTAGTGATGGGGAAATTCAAATTAACATCGAGGAAAGTGTCCGCGGATGTGATGTTTATCTTGTTCAATCCACTTCACAGCCAGTCAATACACATATTATGGAACTTCTCATCATGGTTGATGCAATGAAAAGGGCTTCTGCCAAAGAGATTAACGTGGTGATGCCATACTTCGGTTACTCGCGACAAGATCGCCAAGCGGGTCCACGTGAACCAATCTCTGCGAAATTAGTGGCAAACCTTATAGAAAAAGCAGGAGCAACGAGGATTATTACAATGGACTTCCATTCTCCGCAAATGCAGGGATTTTTCGATATACCTGTAGATGAATTAAGAGGTGCTCCAATCTTATCTCATTATTTTGAAGAAAAAGGGTTGGAAGATGTGGTCGTGGTTGCACCGCATAAAGGTGGGGTTACGAGAGCACGAAAAATGGCCAGCCAGTTAAATGCTCCGATTGCTTTAATCGATGAACGAGCACCTGAACAAAATTTCTTAGAAAATGTGAACGTAATTGGTAATGTAAAAGGAAAAACTGCCATTTTATTTGATGATCTAATTAATACGGCAGAAACTATTACAACAGCAGCTCACGCTTTAGAAAAAGAAGGGGCAAAAGCTATCTATGCATGCTGCACCCACGCAGTTTTCTTAGAGGCTGCCATCAGAAAAATTGAAGCCTCACCGATTAAAGAATTAGTTGTGACAAACACTATTAAATTATCCACAGAAAAACTATTGGATAAAATGACGATACTTTCAGTGGCCCCATTACTAGTAGAGGCCATTAATCGAATTCATGATGAAAAACCAGTAAGTCCTTTATTTGAGTTTGGCTTTAATTTGTAAACAAAGAGAGCGCAGGGGTGTGCCCAGGTGAGCGCAGGGACGGTTCTTATGCATCGAAAGATGCAATAGAAC
>CAURFY010000449.1:0-2525 GCA_963524115.1 uncultured Bacillus sp. | reverse complement strand
GTCATTGTGAGCATGGCTGTCCCTCTTGCATTGGAACCGACACTCAAAACAATTCCACCAAAGAGGATGTTTTGAAAATTTTGGAATTTTTTATGCCAAGGGCTGTTTAAGGGGGGAGAATTATGTCTATAAAAAATAAATTGAATCGCTTAAGGCCCCACCTTGGTGGTATGGAAAAAGAAAAAAAAGAAAGAATCCCAGCTAATACAACCTCTATTCCGTACTTGGAACAGTGGGAACAAGAGCAGGTAACGCCATATTATTTTGATAATGATTACTGTTTAATAAGGCAAGTAACCTATCCACTTACTTACCAGTGTGGCAAGTACCAGTTTCAAGATTTGTACACCGTTGTTAAGGAATGGAATGAAAGCGAAGTAAACCATCCCTTATCTGCTGTAGGACACAGAACTGAAGACCTGTTTTTCTTTGATACTGAAACAACCGGGTTAGGTGGTGGAGCTGGAAACACCATTTTTTTGCTTGGTCATGCGCAGGTATCGGAGAGTAATATCACGGTTAAACAGCATATTTTGCCCCATCCTGGAGCTGAGATTGCGCTTTATCAAAGTTTTTTGGAGAGCGTTGATTACAAAACACTCGTTACGTATAATGGCAAAGCCTTCGATTGGCCACAGGTAAAAACTAGACACACATTAGTAAGGGATCATGTTCCGAAGTTACCCGAATTTGGCCATTTTGACTTATATCATGCCTCAAGAAGAATATGGAAACATAAGTTAGAAAAGATGAAACTATCAATCGTTGAAAAAGAGGTACTGGGAATTGAAAGACAGAATGATATTCCTGGCTTTCTAGCGCCAATGATTTACTTTGACTTTCTCGAACGAAAACAGCCGGAAGGGTTACTAGGAATCATCAAACACAATGAGCAAGATATTTTATCGTTAATTTCTTTGTATATACATCTTTCTTTCCAGCTATTAAGGTTGGACCAGCAACAGACTTCACAGGAAACCTTTGAAGTGGGTAGGTGGTTTGCGGCGTTAGGCCAGTCCAACATAGCCAGGGATGCCTTTAATGGGCTAGTAAATCAAGATACTTCGAATCGTATAAAGGCCATGCATGCTCTTGCGTTTGAACATAAGCGAAGCAAAGAGTGGGCCTGTGCAAGTCGCTTATGGCAGAATGTAGCTGAACAAGGAACACCTAACATGCAAATCGAAGCGTGTATCGAACTTGCAAAAATATATGAACATCGCCAGAAGGACATTAGGAAAGCCCTAAGTTTTAGCGAAAAGGCCCAACGTATCTGCTATGAAGTCACAACTCAAAAGGAAGATTCTTTATTTCCGGAAATTGAAAAACGACTTATCAGATTAAGAAAAAAAATCATTTAAATCTCAAGAAATCAGGATCGTTGTTTGTTTAATTTTTTGTGGCGGAATGTTCACAAATTAACAGCAAAAAACCATCAATTTAATATTGTATGTCAAGGTAAATCGAGTTAAAATGTTAACTTGTATGGATTTGTTCCGACGAAATTTAATGTGGAGCTGGTAAAGTGTATAAAGCAATATTGGTTTTGTTTTTTGCTGTCGTTTGTTTAACTGCCATTTTATTTACAAGTTTAAAAGATAGTTTTTATAGCATGCTATAAAATGAAATAAAAAATTAATAATGGGTAGAAATGTTATCACTGGATTTGTTATCAGGATGATCTTACATAACTTTGCCTATTTAATGGTTTTCATAAGATAAATAGGTTTTTTCATTAGTACAAGATTCCCTCCTTTATCATAGGCTGTTAATGTAAATAGTCTTAAACAGAAAGGAGGACCTTGTATGCATCCTATGCATTGTCAATGCCCAACATGTTGTTTACCGCCAATTGTTCACCCACCAAAATGTTTTGTGAACAATACTTGTCAAAACTATATCGTACCCCATATCCATCCTTCACATACTACTAATGTAAATCATGAGTTTTTTGCGCATCAGCATCATTATCCGCATACTGAATCATTTGTAAACGATGTGAGCCACCAACATTTTAATGTTGCACCTGGACCGGTTCCAAGACCTTTTCCGGGGGGAGGACCTTACTGGGGTTAATTGTAATAAAAGAAACAAGGGCTATTTAAGCCCTTGTTTTGTTTCTGTATGTAGCCTAAAATGAAATAAATATAGGAGAGCTTGAATAGAAAAATAATAGTTCGTAAGAATGATACATAATCAAGCGAAATAGAATGGCAAAGGAGTATCATTAGTTTGGTAAAAGTTGTTGCGGTTTCTGGTTATAAACCCTTTGAACTTGGAATTTTTCAAGCTAACCACCCATCTGTCGGCTTTATCAAGAAAGCCATTCGAAAAGAATTGGAGCAATTTTTAGAAGATGGATTAGAGTGGGTCATCATAAGTGGTCAACTAGGTACTGAGATTTGGGCAGCCGAGGTGGTTTTTGATCTACAAAATGATTTTCCATCATTACAGCTCGGAGTTTTTACTCCCTTTTTGAAGCAAGAGGAAAGCTGGAAGGAGCAAAATAAAGAATTATATGAATC
>CAURFY010000448.1:0-2526 GCA_963524115.1 uncultured Bacillus sp. | reverse complement strand
GGAGGACGGGTCTTGGCATATCGATTGCCCATATTGCGATTCCACTTATGTAACGATGGAGAATATTTTTGGCCCAACTGCCTGCAGAAGTATTTTATATTGTAAAAGCTGTAAAAATCCGTTTGAAGCAATGAAGCCGATCTCAACTCTAATGTAAAGTGAGGAAAAAAGATGGTTAAATTAATCGCATTATACAAACACCCTGAAAATAGAGAGGCGTTTGATGAGCATTACTACAATGTTCATGGCCCGATTACAGCAAAAATCCCTGGACTTCGTAAAATGGATGTCACAAAAATAGTCGGTTCTCCGTTGGGTGGAGAGTGAGTATATTATTTAATTTGTGTTATGTATTATGACAACCATGAAGCATTAAAACAAGGCTTGCGGTCTGATGAAGGAAAAGCTTCAGGTAAAGACTTAATGGGCTTTGCAGGCAAACTGGTTACGTTAATGATTGGTGAGGAAGTCGAATGAGAAACTTCGATTTCATCGAAATTTCAACTCAGGACGGCGTGGGTGTCATTGAACTCAACCGTCCTAAACAGCACAATGCGTTAAATCGCAGGATGATCAGAGAAATCGTTGAGGCGATGGAATGGTTTGAGTTCCAAGAAGATGTGGTTACGATTTTAATCTCCGGTAGAGGTCGGAATTTTTCAGCAGGTGCAGATATTGATGAAATGGCAAATGATGATTCGATTCACCTTGAAATACTAAATCAATTTGCTGATTGGGACCGATTCTCTTTTATCAAAAAGCCGATTATTGGGGCCGTACAAGGTTTTGTGTTTGGTGGAGGTTTTGAATTGGCCCTTTCCTGTGATCTGCTAATTGCTGCGGAAGGGACTGAATTTTCGTTTCCCGAGGTGAGTATTGGTGTTATGCCAGGAGCAGGTGGAACCCAAAGATTGACCAAGCTAGTTGGAAGAACAAAAGCACTAGAATGGCTTTGGACAGGAGAGAGAATTCCAGTTGAAAAGGCGCTAGAACACGGAGTTGTCAACCGAATTGTTGCTCGTGAATTACTTTTAGAAGAAGTAATGAAGCTTGCCAAAAAGGTTGCTAAACAACCGCCCTTGTCGTTGCGATTAATTAAGGATTCAGTTAATAAAGCAGTTGATTATTCCTTATATGAAGGCATGCAATATGAACGAAAGAACTTTTATCTATTATTCTCTTCTGAAGATCAAAAAGAAGGAATGCGTGCATTTATGGAAAGAAGAAATCCACAGTTCAAAGGCAAGTAAGGGGGCAAAAAGTCATGTTTGAAACGATTTTGTATACGGTTGAGACCGGAGTCGCGTGGCTCCGCTTAAACCGACCGGATAAGCTAAATGCTTATATTGCTCAAATGAATCACGAAATTAAGCAGGCGATCAAAGCTGCTTCAATAGATGCACAAGTTAGGTGTATTGTCATTACTGGTGAAGGACGTGCTTTTTGCTCCGGTCAAGATTTATCAGAGGTTAACGAAAATATGGATATTGGACAGGTGCTTAGAGACCATTATGGACCGATGATGAAACAAATCACCCAATGTGAAAAACCAATTATTGCAGCCGTTAATGGTGTTGCAGCTGGAGCTGGCTTTAGTCTTGCGCTCGCTTGCGATTTTAGATTAGCTTCGGAAAAAGCAAGTTTTGTTAATGCATTTATCCATGTAGGCTTAATTCCAGACGCTGGAAACCTATATTTTCTTCCAAAATTGGTTGGACAAGCAAAAGCTGCAGAACTAGCGATTCTTGGAGAAAAAGTGTCAGCTAAGCAAGCGTATCAACTAGGTCTCGTTACCAAAGTGATTCCATATGAGAATTGGGAACAGGAAGTATCAAAATTTGCAGTTCGCTTAGCAAATATGCCGACTAAAGCGATAGGACTGATCAAACGATATATTAATGTTGCCAATAATATTCCATTTGAAGATTTTTTGGAAAAAGAAGCAGAGGGTCAACGGATTGCTGGGCTAACCACTGATCATCGCGAAGGTGTATCAGCATTCTTAGAAAAAAGAAAACCATTATTCGTAGGAAAATAAAAGGAGATGGAAATATGTCATCAGTTCAAGAACTTAAAACAGAAAAAGCAATAATGAAACGAGATTTCTATCATTTAATCATTAATGGTGAAAGAGTAGAAAGCAGCAATGGCTCTACTTTTAAAACATATAATCCAGCAACAGGTGAAGTCATTGCAACCGTGGCAAAAGCAACAAAAGAAGATACTGAAAAGGCGGTTCAAGCGGCGCGTAATACTTTTGAATACGGAAAATGGAAGAAATCACCGATCAATAAGCGGTCTCGTGTAATGAATAAAATCGCCTCGATTATGCGCTCCAGATTTAATGAAATCGTAGACTTAGAGATTTTAGATACAGGGAAATCGTTGCAGGCAGCCCAAGGTCAGGTCACCCAAGCGATTGAAGATTTTGAATTTTATGCCGGGGCAATCGTCGGGCACAGAGGTACTGTAAATAATGTCCCTGGCCAATTTCAAAACTATACCGAAAAAGAACCAGTCGGGGTT
>CAURFY010000447.1:0-2547 GCA_963524115.1 uncultured Bacillus sp. | reverse complement strand
AAATGTGGAATTCTAGTCCAGCCGTATTTTACTTCATCATCGAACACGATTTCATCCCCATTGTATTCCCTAAAAAGTGTTTCATAGACTTGGTTGAATACATCCACATTTAGTGGGATCCCCTGTTCAGCCATTTCATGGGTTTTCATCTCAAACTCTGCAAACATTACCTGCGTAAAAAAGGTTCCCTTAAATTGATCGATAAAATGATTTAGGAGATGCTTTCGGATTTCAAGGTCTTTCTCATTGTTTAACAAATAATTAATCATTAATACTTCATTTACAGTTGAAGCTACTTCCGCTACAAAGATACTATACCCCGCTGTGATTTGCGGTTGATGCCGTGAACTTAGTCTACTATGCACTCCATGACCACACTCATGGACTAGCGTAAATAAACTATCTAAGTCATCCTGGTGATTCAGAAGAATGTATGGATGTACACCATATATTCCTAGATTGTAGGCCCCAGATCGCTTACCAGGAGTTTCTCGAACATCAATATATCTCTTTTCTTTAAACTCCTTTAAAATATTAAGGTAATCCACACCCAGTGGTGCTAACCCCTTGAGCATCGTATCAAACGCTTCCTCGAAGGAAATCACCATTTTAACTCCTTGTACTAGTGGGACACTCAGGTCATATTGGTGGAGTTCATCTAGTTGCAATTTTTCTTTACGAATTTTTGAGTATTGGTGAAGTGAGTTAATATTGTCTTTTGTAGATGTTATTAGATTCTTATACACATCTTTTGGAACTTTATCACCGAACAGCGCTTTCTCTAAAGCTGATGGGTACTGACGAATTTTAGCAAGAGTAACATTATTTTTTATTGCTGCAGAAAGCGTTGAAGCAATCGTATTCTTTGATTCTAAATAGGGCTTATAGTAGGCTTTGTAGGCTTCACGCCGTTTTTTGCGGTCCTCATCTTCAATTAACTTTGAATACATCCCCCTAGTAAGCTCCACTTTTTCGCCATTTTCTTTAGTTACTTCTCCAAACTTTATATCTGCATTATTAATCATTCCGTAAGTATTACTTGGTGCAGAAAGTGCTTCACCTAACTGAGAAAGAATGGCCTCCTGGTCCTTATTTAGAATATGTGCCTTATAACGAAAAGAATCAATTAAATCCTCCTCAAAGTACTTAAGTCCCTCTTCTGACGCAATGTATCCTTTAAAGGTTTCTTCATCCAAGCTTAATAAAAATGGCATAAAAAAGGCGGTTGCTGCGCTAACCTTTACACTAAGAGCTTTTGTCCTATCTAATAAGGCTTGCGAAGCTGTATTCCTGGTGTCCTGATCAACAGTCAACATACTATAAGCATAAACATGATTAAATAAATAAGACAGTTCTTCTCTTTGTTTAAGATATTGGTACAAAGTTTTGCCATCAATAATTGCACCATCAAATTCCTTCAGCTTTTCAGCTACTTTTTCAATCTGCGCAAGATCCACTTCCCACTTATTCACATCAGAATAAATATCCTCTAAGTTCCATTTTTCAAAAACTGGCACATCGGCCCTGGATTGGTAAGTTTTCATTAGCTTCCCCTTTTTGTGTATTTTTTGAATTCAAGAAAATGCCTTCCCTTTATGTTCATTATAGTATAATTAAGATTTTAACTGATAGAATAACGCAAGTAGAAAAAACTGATAATGGGGCTAGTTATCCCGTCATTATTTTTCCAATTTAACCAGAGCGTCATAAACAACTGTTCTGGTATTATGCTAATATATAAATATGCCCAAAAATGGGGTAATATCCATACGGAAATAAAGACTAAGGAGGCAATAAGGAATGAAATATCAAAAAATCGCTAACACTGATTTAACTGTTTCTAACCTAATTATGGGGAATATGCGATTGACACAGCTATCTATCCCAGAAGCTGAAAAGTTAATCAGAACGGCAATCGATGAAGGAATTAACTTTTTTGATCACGCAGATATTTATGGTTCAGGGCGATGTGAAACGTTATTTGCTGAGGCAATTCAAATGAACACTAGCATCCGTGAAAAAATGATTATCCAGAGTAAATGTGGAATTCGCTCGAAAGAAAACTATTTTGATTTTTCAAAAGAGCATATTCTCGAGTCAGTTAACGGGATCCTGAAACGACTAAAAACTGAATACCTGGATATCCTTCTGCTTCACCGTCCTGATCCATTAATGGAACCAACCGAAGTAGCTAAGGTATTTGAAACACTGCAGAATAGTGGAAAAGTGAAGTACTTTGGTGTTTCAAACTTCAATCCAACCCAAATTGAACTACTGCAAAAATATATCCCACAAAAACTTGTGGTAAACCAAATACAATTAAGTATAGTACATACACCGGTAATTGATTCAGGTATTGCTTTAAATATGAATATTGACCAAGCTATTAACCGCGACAGTAGCATCTTGGAATATTGCCGACTCCATGATATCACCCTACAAGCGTGGTCACCGTTCCAGAGAGGGTTTTTTGAAGGTCCATTTCTTGGAGACCTAGAACATTATCAAGAATTGAATGCATTACTTGATACACTCGCTGCAAAATAT
>CAURFY010000446.1:0-2583 GCA_963524115.1 uncultured Bacillus sp. | reverse complement strand
TAACGAAACAGTATGCTAGAATTAAATGAATATGTATTTTTAAAAAATACTGAAAAGATGGAGTCTAGTAAACATGGTGATTTTATTACAAAGTCAAATAAATATTACTTCATCCATTTTATTATTGATCATACTTGGACATGCTTATTTTAAGATGAATCGAAGATTAATAACCAATCGGTTATTTATGTGGATTATCGGATTAACGTGGTTTACTTTAATATTAGAGGTACTTAGCATCATATTAAATGATTCACATTTAAAGGAATTTTTAGTATTACATAAGCTGGTTAATGTAATGGGATTTATGATAGCTCCTAGTATTCCTTTTCTTGGATATGAGTTTTGTAAAGAATGGGTTAACAGGTATCAGAAAGAGAAAATAAAAGTAAACTATTTACTTCTACTGCCAATATTCATTAATGGGTTAGGAACCTTGCTCAGTTACAATGGTGGAGAACTTTTTTATATAACAAGTGAAAATATATATGAAAGGGGACCTTTGTTCTTCATTTTGCCTTGTGTTAGTTACATATACTTTGGTTATACCCTGTATTTCCTTTACAGACAGCGGAAAAGGTTTACTGTTTCAGAACTTGTTATTTTTAGTTTATTTTTCATTATTCCTGCCGTATTAACTCTAATTCAGTTAAAGTATTCTATTTATTTGACCACTTGGAATGGCACAGCCATTATCATTGTGGTAACTTATATTTTTATTCTGAATGAACAGGTCTATCGTGATAGTTTAACAGGACTAGGAAATCGATTATCCTTTGAACATTATGTTCAAAATATTGGGATTAAAAAGCTTAATAAACTTTCAATCGTTTATATAGACATTGATGAGTTTAAGACTATTAACGACCTATATGGACATGGTGCGGGGGATGAAGCAATTAAGTCATTTGCTCATTTACTGGTTGAGAGTTTCCCGTTAAGGCAAAAAAAAATAATCCGTCTTGGTGGTGACGAGTTCATCATTTTATTAGAATGGCAACCGCGGGATAGGGTTTTAGCTTACATCCAAAATTTTGCCCAACAGGTTGACACGTACAATAATACACAAGAAAATCCATATAGACTTGGATTTAGTTATGGAATGGCGTTCTATACTGATGTTTCTGAAAGCATTTATCAACTTTTGGAAACGGCAGATCAATTGATGTATGAGCAAAAGCGAAGTAAAAAGTGTAAGGGGTAAGGACCTTTGCTTCACTCCCGATTCGAATACATATACTCGGCCTACTTTCTAAAAAAAGTAGGTTCTTTTTGATTAATTGGGAAGAAAGGAAGAAAAAATGGCAACTACGAAAAATAATATAAACGAATGGCAGCAAGCACTCCAAAATGAAATCGCTCATTTGAAAAAATATGGTGGAAACAGGTTTATCGTAACGAATGGTAGGCTATTATCTAGCGACGGTCCGTTT
This sequence comes from uncultured Bacillus sp., assembly GCA_963524115.1. Lineage (GTDB taxonomy): Bacteria > Bacillota > Bacilli > Bacillales > Cytobacillaceae > Bacillus_BU. Next base: position 1,150 of record CAURFY010000446.1, on the reverse strand, counting down.
AGCTATTATTTTGATACAGCCATGCCTCTCCGTGTTCCGGTTGGCTCCACGATAAGACTGGAATGGGGAGGTTTGAAAAGTAGTGGACGGGTCCTTTCTGCTGAAGGAAAAGGTCTCATTCTGGCACTTGAGCAAACCTTTGGAGAACTTATCCCTGAAGCGTTTTTATTGCATGACCCATGGGAGTTGCTTGAACAGCTGATTGAGCGGTTTGACGAGATAAAAAAAAGTAAACGGAAGCGGTTAAGAGTTAAAAATTTAATGAATCCTTCAATGGAAGCAAAGCATCCAGTGGAGAAAATTAAGAGCAATGTCCATGAACTTGTTCTGAGGTCAAAATACAACCCGGTAACCTTCGTTTGGGGTCCACCAGGTACAGGTAAAACCTATACACTTGCCCGGGTTGCCGCCAATAAATATTTTCAAAAGAAGCGAGTATTGATACTATCGCATAGCAATCAGGCTGTTGATGTCTTGTTGGGCGAAGTTTCAACTTTTGTTAAAAAGAAAGGCCGATTTTGTGAAGGAGAGGTGCTTCGCTATGGAACCAATACAGGTGAAACTCTTGTGGCTCACAACGGAATTACCACAAATCAACTGATTGAAAAGCAGGACCCAAGATTAGCGGATGACAAAGAAAAACTATTCGACGAAAGGCGTCATTTAAAACAAGATTTGTCGCGTTCTTTTAGTAAACGAGATTCAAATGCTTTACTGGAACTTGAAACAAAAATAGCCAGAGTGCTGGAAAAAATCAGACAACGAGAAATCCATTTCTTAAAAGAAGCTTTAATTGTGGGAACGACTCTTGCAAAAGCAGCAAGTGATAGCGCTGTTTATGAAAACGATTTTGACTTGGTAATCCTGGATGAAGCAAGTATGGCCTATGTCCCTCAGGCTGCCTTTGCAGCGACACTGGGAAAACGGGTGATTATTTGCGGGGATTTCAAACAATTGCCGCCAATAGCTTCAAGCAGGGATCCGCTTGTTGCAAAATGGCTGAAGGAGGACGTGTTCCATCGAGCAGGAGTCGTTGATTGGCTGAACGATGGCAAGCTACACCCACATCTCTTTTTATTAAAAGAACAACGGCGGATGCATCCAGATATTTCAGCTTTCACAAACCAATACATTTACCATTCGCTTGTTG
>CAURFY010000445.1:0-2604 GCA_963524115.1 uncultured Bacillus sp. | reverse complement strand
CCACGGAACCGCTCAAATTGCTGCCCACGTATCTCTACGTCCATGACCAATGTACCTTCAACGCTCTTGACTGTGGATTCATTCAGGGCCAAATAACGTGTTTCCTTGCCACCATGCTGATACCTGATGATAGCCTCTAGCAAAGGATATTCTACTACTTGGTATGGAGTTTTAGCAATCGCAATCACTAGCTTTTCAATTTCTTCTGGTACCCAATCAGCATAAAACCCTAAATGCCCGGTATGAATTCCCACAAAAGCTGTTTTATCAAGGCGGCTACTGTACCGGTGGAATGCATATAAAAGTGTTCCATCTCCCCCGATTGAGACGACAATGTCAGGTTCATCTTCATCCAAAATTAAATCAAAATCCTGCAAATAGGTCCTCATTTTATGCTTTAATGTATCCGACCTTGAATCCCCTTTTGAAGTAACCGCAAATTTCATCCTAAACCCCTCATTTACTATACTTTGGCAATTTTTTTAACTACCTTTTCCATCTTGGTGCATTTCTTTCTTAAATGTAAAAAACACTTGTGCTTCCTGAATTTCACCGCGAATGAGTGACATTTCCTCATCGAGACGGAATGCCGCCTCTGCTGCTCTTTGTAACCTCATTCTAATATCCTTAGGAAATTGACCTTTATATTTATAATTTAATGAGTGCTCTACCGTTGCCCAGAAATTCATGGCTAGTGTCCGAATTTGGATTTCAACTAATATTTTTTTCTCTCCTGAAATCGTTTGAACTGGATAGCTTATTACAACATGATAGGAACGGTATCCACTTATCTTTTTATGAGAGATATAATCTCTTTCTTCAATGATTTCAAAATCATTTCTTTGCCGCAAAAGCTCTACCACTTTTTTTATATCGTCGACAAATTGGCACATCATTCTTAAACCAGCTATATCTTGCATCTCAATTTCAAGTCTGTCTAAAGGAATGCCTTTTTGATTTGCTTTATCTAATATACTTGCAAGCGGCTTTACTCTCCCTGTAACAAACTCAATCGGAGAATGGGTTGTATTAAGCTCAAATTGACTTCTCATCCCGCGTAGTTTTACTTTTAATTCATCGACTGCTTGTTTGTATGGAGCTAAAAAGTGGTCCCAATATTCCAACAAATCTCACCTCACCACGTAATAATCCTTGGATTTATCTTTATTTCCATATGTAAATATCCAATCTAACTATTCAATGTGTTATAAACATTTATGAGTTGTAAATTTTAACCTCATCACTTTCATATTTTAACATATTTTTTTAAGGAATCCCAAAATTGAACTCATCCCCAAAAGAGAGGATAATAAGAAAAGCGCAAACCGATGGTATCTTGCGCTAGACAATTTGCTATACACAAGTGAAAGGGTGAGGGTCTTGTCACAGCATTTAGAAATAGAATTTAAAAACCTACTGACTAAGCAGGAATATAATCAACTAATTGAATTTTTTAAAGTGGATAAAATAAACATTAAGAAGCAAATAAATCATTACTTTGATACAGCATCTTTTCTGTTAAAAAATGCTCAATCGGCATTGCGAATCCGTGAAAAAGGTGATTATTTTGAAATGACCTTAAAACAACCAGCACAAATTGGGCTACTAGAGACGAATCAAATCCTCCAAAAACAAGAAGCCACCAAACTGTTAGATCACCATAAATTTCCGGAGGGCCCGATTAAAGACAAGCTTTTATCTATAAAAGTCCCTTTAGAGAGCCTTGAGTATTTTGGGTCTTTAACGACAAATAGAGTTGAGTTCGACTATAAAGATGGATTACTTGTGTTGGACCATAGTTATTATCTAAATGCAGAGGATTTTGAAATTGAATATGAGGTAACCGATCCCGATGTTGGCGAGTTAGCTTTTAACGAATTATTAAGTACGATAAGCATCCCAAAACGCAAAACGGAGAATAAGGTTCAGCGTTTTTATAACCAAAAATATCAGCCTTAGAAGTACATCTTTTTTCGATTCCACACCAACGAATCTATTTTTCAAATGTATCTCCGACCAGATTACTGGAAACCTGAAGAGATTTTGTGTAAATTAAAGGAGTAGGTAAAACCATAAACTTTCTCAAACCTTAAAATGCTATATATTTGAGATGTAAAAACAAGGTTGATACAATTAATGTAGTAAAAACTCATTAAAGGAGCCAAACATTATGGTCGAAAGATTGCCCACTCCATTTGAGGCTATCGGTCAAGAAAAGCTCCATCAATTGATTGATGCATTCTATCACCGTGTTGGAAAACACCCTGATCTTATACCGATTTTCCCATATGACCTAACAGAAGTTGCAAGAAAACAGAAGCAGTTTCAAACTCAATATTTGGGTGGCCCCTCTCTGTATACAAATGAACATGGGCACCCTATGATGCGTGCTCGTCATCTACCATTTGTGATAACCCCAACAAGAGCAAAAGCATGGCTTTCTTGCATGAGTGAAGCCATGGATGAAGTTGGTCTAGACGGCCCGTTAAGACAAGAATATTATTCAAGGTTAGTTCTTACGGCTCAGCATATGATTAATGCTCAAGACTCTGAAAGTATGAAAGGTGAGGAAATGTGAATCAACAAGGCCCATTCCACAATAAC
>CAURFY010000444.1:0-2604 GCA_963524115.1 uncultured Bacillus sp. | reverse complement strand
GACATGGGCTGGGAACGCTAGTTGTATCCCAGGTCTTCCCCTTGTTGGTAGATTTGAGAATCTTTATGGTTGTATCCCCACCATTCTCAAACGCTTTCCAATCAGGAGTACTCACGAAAGCTGTCATTTCAGGTGAAATCAGATAACTTCCCTCAATCAAGACATCCTTAGGGCCGCTGTAGTCACCCTTGAATAGATCCTCGACGGTAACAGGAACTTTACGCCAGTGCTCGCCATTATCATAGGTCACTTCCAGTTGTTCATTTTGAATCTGATAGCGGTCATTCTCATTTGGCAGCTTAATTCCAGCATCCTTTTGGAACTTATCTTTGACAGGCTTCAACCCTGATACGGCATTAGATGTATCTTCGATTCGCATAAGGGTGTATTCATTGTTCCCTGTCTTTTTAATTCTAAAGGTCCATTGGATATCTTTAATTGTGCCATCCTTTTGGACTTTACCCCAATTATTATGGGTCGACCATTGACCCTTTTCTAATTTTACCCAAAAGGTTACCGCTACAGCGAATTCATCCTTATCTCCTGCTAGCTGCTGAAATTGGTTGAAACCGATATCGGTCATTCTCTTCCAAGGACTCACTTGTTCGCCCTGGTAAGGCTGCATTAGTGTCATCCAATAATAATATGCGAGATCTTCAGGCTTATTATTGTTTGCTTCAACTGTATGAGTCATTGGTAAGTTTTTGTTTAAATCTTCTTTATAGAAGTTGAGATAATAGGTAAGAGCGCCAGCGGTTAGGAGCAGAATAAACATAATGACCGCTAAAACGATTTTTATTTTACGATGATTAGCAAACATGGAAATTTCCCCTCAACTGTATTAGCTCCCTCATTAATTTGTATCATTTTCTAAAATTAACTTTTCGGTATCGATTAGCTCTTTTGTATCCTGATTAAATAATTGGATTTTCCCATCCGCAAGCGGGATTTTGCTTTTATAGTACCAAAGTGACATACCTTCTAGGTGATATTCTTTCACCTTACTTGTTTCCAACTTAGCCAAATTTATTTTTTTTGCGTCATGGCCGTTTACCTTAATTTGATAATGATGAGTATTTCTTATTAATCCATAAATTAAATAATCGTCATGCACTTGATATTTGTTCAATTTTTCATAATCCTTCATTTTCCCAATGTCGCTGTAAAGGAGGTCGCCTGCCTTCCATCCGAAAAATCCTTCATTAACGAAGGTTGCACCAAGCTTATTTTTATCTTTAATAAAGAAATATAAAGATTCGCTTTTTACCTTGTAGGCAGGAATTAGTAATAAATTTTCATCAATACTGTATAATGCTTCGCTCGGCTTTGAAAATGATGCCGATTTTTCAGAAAAAAGTGTAAATGCACCCCAAATTAATAAAATGATGACAAAAAATATGATTGAATATTTTGCTTTAGACAGATTCCCCAACCCGTTCCCCTCCATTAATGTCACTAAACACTCCTAATTATAGCACTAAAGGTTGGAGACATTTACCTTTTATTGGTGTTTTTCGCCAGTTGTTGTCGAATAGGATAGGTCGTTGTGATACAGGACAATATACTAAAGTATTATGATTTCATGACAAATGGAGGGGTTAGTATGGGTGATTTTTTTGGATTGTTTGGAAATGACAGCGAGAAGACGGAAAATACTGATGTAACTGAAACTGCCACTCAAAGTAGTGATAATGGAACGCTCCAACTTCATCAAGAGGAGCTTGACATAACGAAAAATAGTTCTAGTGCTGGGGAAGTTGTTTTAAGTAAAGAGGTAGTCGAAGAGCAAAAGTCAGTTGACGTACCTGTTACTCACGAGGAAGTTGTGATTGAAAGAAGATCAATCAACAACGAAGCGAGTGACGCTGCTATTAATGCTGAGGAAACGATTCGTATTCCAGTCAGCGAGGAACACGTTGAGGTGAGTAAGCACACTGTAACAACAGGTGAAGTTTCCGCTCACAAACGGTCAGTAGAGGCAACCCAACATGTTGAGGAAACCCTTAAACGGGAAGAGGCCCGTGTTAATACAAACGGTGGTGTGAATATCGTTTCTGATGCGGAAGATATTGATAATGATTCCAGTCTCACTTAATTAAATTTTGAAAACACCTCGTGTATTGCAAGGGCAATTCACGGGGTGTTTTTTAAGGAAGGTTGCGATGAAAATTTGTTCATAGAGGATAAAGATCGAGATAGTGGTGTCCATCTTGAGCTTCATGAAGAAGTGTTAGATATATCTAAAGAACAGAATCAAATAGCTGAAGTTATCTCCCGCAAAGAGGTAATTACTGAGGAAAGAACGATAACAGTCCCGGTTACCCGCGAAGAGCTTGTTATTGAGAAGAAAGTGTTCAATTCAGATACTCCAGACCAGACGTTCGAAACCACAGAGATTATGCGTATACCAGTTAGTGAAGAACGTATCGAAGTCATCAAGCACCAGACAAAACTTGACGATGTTGACATTTATAAACGGTCTTACCAAGAAACAGAGCATATAGAAGAAACCATAAAAAAAGAACAAATTCAGATAGACACAACTGGAAACATCAAAATAAACACTTTAACTATCTAAAGGGTGCCTGACCCCCGGTGCGGTAC
>CAURFY010000443.1:0-2616 GCA_963524115.1 uncultured Bacillus sp. | reverse complement strand
TTTCAAAATACAGCCAGCTGCTCCGGCTTTGATCGCCCGGAAGAGATCTTCTTCATCATCGTGCATCGTTAAAAATAATATAGCAATATCAGGCTTTAGCTTTTTTAACTCTGATGTTGCTGAGAGCCCATCCTTACCATGAGGCATGCTTAAATCCATCAACACAACATCAGGATTCAATTCGATTGCCTTTTTTATTCCTTCATTTCCCTCAGAGGCATCACCGACTACTCTCATATCAACATGATTATTTAACAACATGGATAAACCCATTCGTACTACTGCATGGTCATCTACAAGTAAAATTTTAATCAAGGCTAACCCACCTTTAATAGTTACGGCATTTAAACGGTTTTTCATTTTCTATATAACCAATTGAATTTTCACTGAAGTCCCAACACCAAGTTCCGATGTAATGATACATTCCCCTCCGATTAAAAACATTCTTCCTTTCATTGCTTCCAACCCGGATGAATCACTTATTTTATCTTTTACATCGAATCCTTTTCCTAAATCAGATATCTCTATTGTTAATAATTTTTCTTCCCATGTAAAGAAGATCTTTGCCTCTGAGGTGTCAGCATATTTTGCAATGTTTGCCATTGCTTCCTGACAAACTCTAAACAAGGCTATATTCTTATGCTCCGGTATAGGCATCTCTTTCCCAATACAGTCAATGGTTACTTCTACCCCAAATGTAGAAGTGAACAATTTCGTATAATTTTTTAATGCCGGTAACAATCCAAGCGTCGTTAAAGTGGGAGGATATAATTCAACTGAAAAAAGTCTAATCTCATGAATCGTTTTTTCTAGTAGTTGTGCCATATCCTTTAAATAGCTTTTAGTTTGTGGTTGTGCAACTCCAGCTTCAATTGCCTGTAAACCAGTAAAGATACTATATAAAGTTTGACCGACACCTTCATGAAGCTCCACAGCAACCCGCTTCATCTCTTCTTCTTGTGAACGAATAATATAAGAAGAAATATTGTTCGTTGGAATGGTCTCCATTTCCGTCCTCCTCCGTTATGTAAAAAGTCCCTTTAACTGCGGGCAATTCAGACAATCATACATGGGCGCCAAAGGAGTTACCCTGGCGCCTAGATTATATTTATGAAGCTTTTGAAATAGTTGGTGCTTGATTTTTCCAATCTCTTTGATAGTAAAACCAGTTTAATGCTATTGAAACAATATAGAAAGCGATAAAGAAATAGAAGGCTGTTACTGGTGTACCAGTTGTATTCATGGACCAGCCGAAAAGCTTAGGGATAAAGAATGAACCATAGGCTGCAAAAGCTGCTGCAAAACCAATTACTGGTGCTGCTTCCTTCACAGGGAAGATATTCGGAATCATTTGGAATGTAGAACCTGAACCCAGACCCGAAGCAAGGAATAAAATTAAGAATGAAATAAGAAATCCTGCAAAATGTTTTTCATTTAAAAAGTAGATTACTCCGCCTGCACCAATCCCCATAATAACTAGAACTACTGCAGTTACTTTAGCTCCACCAATTTTATCTGAAATCCATCCACCAACTGGACGGGCCGCAGCAGCTAAAAAGGCTCCTAGGAAAGCAAGTGAAATATGTTCAGGGAATTGTGATTTTAATAATAATGGGAATGCCGCTGAATAACCGATAAAAGATCCGAATGTCGCAACATACAACCATGTCATAATCCATGTATGTTTACGTTTCACAATAACGAATTGATCTTTAGCAGATTGCTTTGCACCTGGCAAATTATCCATTCCAAAATAAGCAGCGATTGTCATAATAATAATCGGAATCACCCAAATGAAAGCAGCATTGTGAAGCCATAATTTATCTCCATTTGCTAAAACTCGCGCATCACCTAAAAAAGAAAATGCGCCTGTGGTGATAATCAGTGGGGTGACAAATTGCACGACTGATACTCCCATGTTTCCAAGACCACCATTAATTCCTAACGCCGTACCTTTTTCCTTTTTTGGAAAGAAGAAACTGATATTAGCTGAGGAAGAAGAGAAATTTCCGCCTCCAAGACCACATAATGCCGCTAATAGTAACATGATTGAAAAAGGAGTATCAGGATTCTGAACAGCAAGGCCAATTCCAATTGACGGAATCAATAGTACTGCAGTTGAAAACACGGTCCAATTACGCCCACCAAACTTCCCTACCCCAAATGTATAGAAAAACCTCATCGTTGCTCCAACTAAGCCTGGAATGGCAGCCAATGTGAATAATTGACTTTCAGTGAATGAAAATCCAATATCATTTAATCTGATTGCAACAACCGACCATATTTGCCAAACGATAAATGCAATCATTAAAGACGGGACGGAAATCCACAAATTTCGATTGGCGTGTTTTTTTCCTCCTGATCGCCAAAACTGCTCGTTCTCCGGTTCCCAGGTACTGATTCTCTTTTGGTTACTCATGGTTATCTTACCTTTCTGATGATGTATTGTAGTTCAACTTCATGATCATAGGCAGACCACTCAGTATTTGTTAGAGTAATTTTTGAATTTAGTGGCACCGCAAAAAAGTGAATTTTATCAAAATAAATTCTTTGGTGCGTATGATCAGGACATATTTCCAGTTTTTGAACAGTCTTTCGGACAAAAGGAGCTATATC
>CAURFY010000442.1:0-2623 GCA_963524115.1 uncultured Bacillus sp. | reverse complement strand
CATCCTTTACCCTTTCCGTTTCTTGTAAAGCCAGTTCACCAGCATCAAGCGCACGTTGATATTCCCCTTTACTACCATACAAATAGCAGAGTCCCATCAAGGCTTCAGCTTTTCCCTTTTCAATTCGAAGACTATCCATGATTTCCAAAGCTGTTTCATAGCAGTCAACTGCTAATTTCGACTCATATTTATTGATTAGCTGGACTGCATGCCCCATTCGAATCCATCCACATGCCTCCACGAATGGCGCTTTCATGTTCAATCCGTGGTGAATCCCCTGCTGTGCTAAAGATTTCGCCCTTTCACCTTCGCCGGTAAATGCCGCAATAAGTGACAAGAGTAGTTCAGTTTCGCGATGAGATTGAGGCAAGGTCGACTTTCCAATTTCGTTACCAAAACTTTCAGTCTGTAAGGTTATCCGTGCTTTCTCAAATTTTCCGGTTCGCAAATATAATCTTGCTTCAAGACTTCCATCAGTGAACGGGATCTTCAAACCTTTAGCCCGTCGAAGCCACTTTTCAGCTTTTCTTCCATGTCCAAGATTGATTAGATTTTCGGCAAGCAATTGATATAATCTAGTGATTTCCTCTTCAGACTCCTGTTCACTTGTTTCAAGTAAATCAATCGCTTCATATAACAATCGCTCTGCATGGTGAGGTTGAATGGTATCTAGATAAATCCTTGCTTTTCCTTCTAACGCCTTACTTTTCCCGATGATATCATTTTGTTTTTCAGCAGCAAATACAGCCCTGTGATAACATTCCTCAGCTTCTTTATAACTTGAGCGATAACGGAGAATCTCTCCTTGTAAAAACCAAAGTGTGCATGATAAATCCTTTTCTTGATTTGGAATCCGGACTAACCTTTCAAGTAAAGCTTCGAGTTTTCCACTTTCAAGTAATTTTAAACCGTTCTCCTGTAAAATTGCAGCAACCGCAGTGGTTTGATTTATTTTTTCATAATGAAGGAGAGCTTCTTCAAGCATGTTATTTTCTTCAAAAAAGCGGGCTGCTCGTTCCTGCAACAATTGGAAATTTTCTTGTTGATTTGTCCTAAGCTGCTCCTCTAAAAATTCCCTAAATAGAGCATGATAACGGTATTGTTTATCCGTTATTTTTTGAATGAATAAATTTTTATCGCTTAACTGCTCTAATAAACTTTTAGAATTACCTATCCCCATCACAGCGTTGCAGACTTCCTCTGTCATTTCCTCTAAAATAGACGTTTCCTCAAGAAATTGCTTAATTTCTGGGGCCTGATTGGCGAAAACTTCCATTGCTAAGTATTGGAATAAATCGGTCAGAGAGCGCGAATGTTGCCGAAATCCCCCACTTAACTGTTGGTAATCCTTATTTTGACCGGCAATCATTCCTAAAGCAATGACCCACCCTTCCGTCAGCTGATACACCCGATTTAATTCTGTTTGTGGCAGTGTCATACCAAAATTTTCATTTAACATTAATTCCACTTCTTCCTGTGAGAGTACCAAGTCATCCTTTGTTACTTCCAAAATAGATCCTTCTGCCTTCATCTTCGTAATTGGCTTCCACACAGGACGGCTTCTGCTTATGATTACTAAATGGAGGTTCACCGGGATGTGTTCTAACAGAATTTCCATCCAACGATTCACCGTAAATGACTGTTCGATTTGATGAAAATCATCAAAAATGATGAGTATTTCTCTTTTAATTGAAAGGACCTCATTAATAAACATAGAACAAAGAACATTTAATTCTTGTTCGCCAATATCTCGATCCATTTCGTTTATGTAGGTTTCTAATTCAATTCCAAATGCAGGGGTGTTCGTCCGAATCGAAGCGACCAGATAAGATAAAAACGGTAAAACATCCTCATCAGTTGCCGAGATAGAATACCAACAACAGTTGTATTTTTCATCTGTTACATATAAAGCCAATGATGTGCTTTTTCCATAACCCGCTCCGGCGTGGACAATCGTTAATGGATACAGAGGGATTGCTTTTAGCTTCTTTGTCAGCTTCGCTCTGCGAAGATCGGTGTTCTTTATGGCAGGGATCATTAGCTTTGTTTGAATAAGCGGAATTGAATTCAATCCTTCCCCTCCTTCCAACATTCAAATAGTCACAATATCGTAACATATTATTCATGAAAAAATGCTCGAAATAAGAGAGAATAGTTTGTCATATATTGTAAAATAATCGACAACTTCATACTAAGATAGGTTAAAAAAAGAAGAATAAGTACACCCGACATAATAAGGTAGTGTGAGCTGAACTGAATTCAACCATATTAAGTGAAAGATGTATATTGCTCACGACATATAGCTAAGTTGATTCATTTATGTGGCGCTCTCCAATTTTTTACAAAAAAAGGGACCCAAACATTTGATTTTTATTTAGTAGATTTAAAGTCTGCACGACCTACCCTATAATTAATTAAAGGCAAAAAAAATAGACTGCTGCACAGCGAGGCCACTGAAAAAGTCCCTTTAATTTAGGCTGTATTAGATTTAGGTGTTGATTTCCGCTCCAGGCACTTCGCTCCAATCAATTAAGTTTTTTTGTAGCCTAAATTTTAAAACACAAGGTATCCGAAAGAAAGAAGAAGAATTTGAATTTAATAAAGATGCTGGAATGTATGTTTG
>CAURFY010000441.1:0-2627 GCA_963524115.1 uncultured Bacillus sp. | reverse complement strand
CCCATAAGGTCAATCGACAATTAGACAGTCTAAAAGCAGTTATTTTTGAACGAATTGGACACTTAGCTGAGAAGATAGAACTACAATCAAAAAACACCATTAAAAGTATCACAGGATTATTTTTTAAAGCATCATCTAATAAAAACTCAAATGATCAAGAAAACGAGCTCATTAAAAAATAAATCAATATAAAAAATTGTACTTTAATGAGGCTGGCCTTTTTATTAGGTCAGTCTTAGTTGTTTTTAATTTTCTTTAAGGTTTAATAATTTCTACATAATTAACAATAATAAAATAGTGATCACCTTTTTTATTGACATAGAAATGGTATTAGATTATTCTAAAATAGTTATTCAATAAAACCTATAAAATTACTGGGGGATTACAACATGAAGAAGCCATTATTACTTTTCCTTAGCCTTTTTCTGGTGCTTGCACTAACAGCATGCAACACACAAAAGAAAGATGAAAAAGCAAATGAAAGCAAAAGCCTTTATGATCAAATTAAATCAAAAGGCGAAGTTACCATCGGGACAGAAGGGACCTACGCCCCTTTTACCTTCCATGATAAAAATGATAAACTTACTGGATTTGACGTAGAGATTTCAGAAGAGGTATTTAAACGACTAGAAATCAAACCAAAGTTTATTGAAACAAAATGGGACGGGATGATTGCCGGTCTTGATGCAAAACGTTACGATTTGGTTGCAAATGAAGTGGCTATTCGCCCTGATCGCTTAGAAAAATATGATATGTCTGATCCTTACATCGCTTCAAAAGCTGTGTTAATTGTTAGAAAAGACAACACAGACATAAAATCCTTTGATGATTTAAAAGGCAAAAAAGTAGGACAATCATTAGACAGTAATTATCGTAAAATTGCCGAAGAACACGGCGCTACTAATACTGTTATTGAAGGATTTAATCAAGCAATCGACCTTTTAACATCTGGCCGTATTGATGGAACGATTAATGACAGCCTTTCCTACCTAGATTTAGTAAAACAACGTCCAGAGTTAGAAATTAAAAAGGTGTATGAAGAGGCCGATGTTACGAAAAATGGTTTCTTATTCCGAAAAGATAATAAAGAACTTGTAGATGCCGTAAACAAAGCACTTTCTGATATGAAAGAAGATGGAACGTATTTAAAGATTTCAAAAAAATGGTTTGGTGAGGATGTTTCCAAGTAAAGGATTGATTGATTATGTTTGCAGATGAACGATCACAACGAATAATAGGAATCCTTAGTGATTCCTTTTTTCCTATTTTAGAGGCTGGAATAACTTTTACCATTCCATTAACTTTAATCTCGTTTGTGTTAGGTTTGATACTTGCTTTTTTAACTGCAATAGCAAGATTATCTAGCTTTAAGCCTATTGTGGCCTTGGCTAAATTTTATGTATGGATTTTTCGAGGTACACCCCTGTTAGTGCAAATCTTTATTCTATTTTATGGATTGCCCAGTGTAGGGATTACCTTAAATCCATTTCCAGCAGCAGTCATCGGATTTACACTGAATGTAGGTGCATATAGTTCAGAAATCATCCGGGCTGCCATCCAATCGATTCCAAAAGGACAATGGGAAGCTGCCTATTCTGTTGGAATGTCAAAATCACAAGCAATGCGGAGAATTATTTTACCGCAATCCTTCCGAGTCTCCATTCCTCCGTTAGGGAATTCGTTTATTAGTCTTGTAAAAGATACTTCATTAGCTGCAACCATTACCGTTACAGAGATGTTTCAAAAAGGACAGCAAGTTGCATCTGTTACCTATGAACCACTCTGGTTATACATTGAAGTAGCCTTCATTTATTTAATTTTCAGCACGGTTTTATCTTTTATTCAAGAGAAACTTGAACTAAGGTTTGAACGAGGGATTGCCAAATGATAGGTGGAGGAAAAAAATGATATCGGTTGATAATCTGCATAAAAGTTTTCATGATTTAGAAGTTTTGCGGGGAATAAATCTTTCCATTAATAAAGGAACAACAGCTGTCATTATCGGACCCTCTGGATCCGGAAAAACAACGCTGTTACGGTGCTTAAACTTGCTTGAAATTCCAAATGAGGGGAAAATTACACTTGGTGAAAAATCAATCCACCTTACCAGTAATACTAAACTCCCGCCCTCTGTTATCACTTCCTTTCGACAACAAACGGGTATGGTATTTCAAAACTATAACTTATTTCCACATTTAACAGCTTTGGAAAATGTGATGGAGGGCCAATTGGTCGTCTTAAAAAGAGATAAAGCTAAGACAAAGTCAAAATCACTTTCCCTTCTAGAAAAGGTAGGCTTAAAGGATCGTGCTGACATGTATCCTCACCAATTATCTGGGGGCCAACAACAACGAGTAGGGATTGCTCGTGCCATGGCAATGGATCCGGAGGTACTATTATTTGATGAGCCCACCTCCGCTCTTGATCCTGAGCTTGTGGGAGAGGTTTTAAAAGTAATGAAGGATTTGGCTGAAGAGGGCATGACCATGGTGGTTGTAACACATGAAATGCAATTTGCTCGTGATGTTGCTGATCAAGTAATTTTCATGGACAACGGAAGTGTTATTGAAAAAGGTACTCCAGACGATATCTTTGGTAATACCCAGAACACAAGGATGGCCCAGTTT
>CAURFY010000440.1:0-2629 GCA_963524115.1 uncultured Bacillus sp. | reverse complement strand
GCGGAAAACAAGCGCACTGGAACAGAAATCAACCACCAAGTTTAACAGAGCCAAATTTTTATATAAAAATTGCTGACTAGGCCTTTTGTTCTAGCCAGTTTTTTTTATAATTATATGAACTGCTCCAGTTATTATGTTATAATGAATTGGTTTCAAATTATCTTACGATATTAATGAAATAATATAAAGAGGTTCTAGCTACCCTCTCAAAAAAACTAAGGAAAACAGGACTGCTTTCTTAGTGGTTCTGTTTTTTTGTGTTTGTATCCTACTCATAATAATTTTTTTACAGAAGATTTTTGGAGTTTAATGAAGGAGCAATGAAAATGAAAAATGATAAGGCTATTGTTGTCTTTAGCGGAGGCCAAGATAGTACTACTTGTTTATTTTGGGCAATGAAGCAATTTAAAGAAATTGAAGCCGTTACATTTGATTATAATCAAAGACATAAAATTGAGATTGAGTGCGCGAAAAATATTACTACAGAATTAGGAATAAAACATCATATTTTAGATATGTCATTGTTAAATCAACTTGCCCCAAATGCTTTGACCAGGGATGATATTGAAGTGAAGGATGGGGCAGACGGCGAACTACCTTCGACTTTCGTCCCAGGCCGGAATTTATTATTTATGTCGTTTGCTGGGGTATTGGCATTCCAAATTGGTGCTAAACATATTGTGACTGGAGTTTGCGAAACAGACTTTAGTGGCTATCCAGACTGTCGTGATGTGTTTATTAAATCGCTAAATGTGACATTGAATTTATCAATGGATAACCAATTTGTTATTCACACACCTTTAATGTGGATTAATAAAGCAGATACATGGAAAATGGCTGATGATCTTGGCGCATTTGAATTTGTACGTAAAAACACACTTACCTGCTATAACGGGGTCATAGCGGATGGTTGCGGGGAGTGTCCTGCTTGTAAGCTACGACAAAAAGGACTTGAGGATTACTTGAAGGATCGGAAGGAGCGATAATACATGTACGGTTTTCGAATTGTCGATAAGCTCCAAAAAATAGATGAAGATATTCGACGTGATCAGTTAAAATATCATTCTAAGCGGGTTATGGTCAGTAAAGAATTTACATTTGATGCCGCTCATCATCTGCATGCCTATGACGGGAAATGTATGAATTTACACGGACACACATATAGAGTCGTCTTCGGGATTAGCGGTTATCCAGATCAACGTGGCATAATGATGGATTTTGGCGATTTAAAGGATATTTGGAAAAGTGACATTGAAATTTTTCTCGATCATCGTTATTTAAATGAAACTCTGCCTCCGATGAATACGACTGCAGAGAATATGGTGGTTTGGATTTATGAAAAGATGAAAGAATCCTTGACTAAAGAAGATAGGAAGCAACAATATATGGGAGCAAGGGTGGAATTTGTTCGTCTTTTTGAAACATCTACAAGCTACGCTGAAGCTAGACGGGAGTGGATGGAAGATGAGTAAACTGCCTGTAATGGAAATATTCGGGCCAACTATTCAGGGTGAAGGGATGGTTATTGGTCAAAAAACGATGTTTGTCAGAACCGCCGGTTGTGACTATTCCTGTTCGTGGTGTGATTCCTCTTTCACATGGGATGGTTCAGGAAAAGATTTGGTTAGACAAATGGAACCAGAGGAAATCTGGGATGAATTGAAGTCTCATGGTGGAAATGGTTTTTCATTTGTAACGATTTCAGGGGGGAACCCTGCATTATTAAAAAATCTAAGCGAGCTCATTCATCTTTTAAAAGAAAATAAAATTAAAATAGGTGTAGAAACGCAAGGTAGTAAATGGCAGGATTGGTTCTATGAGATTGATGAACTAACCATTTCTCCAAAACCGCCTAGCTCGACCATGGTTACCGATTTTGTTAGGCTTGATACGATTATTGAAAAACTTAAAACCACGGACGCAACTCATCATACCAGTTTGAAGGTAGTTATTTTTGATGACCAAGACTACCAATATGCCAAATATGTTCATCTGCGTTATCCTGACGTTCCATTTTTCGTCCAGGTGGGCAATGACGACTGTTTAACGGCTGATCACCATCAGCTGGTTGAACAACTTTTACAAAAGTATGAATGGTTGATTAACAAAGTTATGTTGGATGATGAATTAAAAAATATAAAGGTTCTCCCACAATTACATACGTATATTTGGGGGAATAAACGCGGCGTCTAGCTGGTATTCTGGTTGTGTTAACTACTGAATAGTCTCACAACTAGATCATTTAAGACATTAATTCTATAAGATATTTGTAGGGGGAAGCAGTATGTCAAACATCAATCGTGCCCAAATTGAAGAAGGGATACGTTTAATACTTGAAGCAGTTGGAGAGGACCCGAATCGGGAAGGGTTGCTTGACACTCCAAAACGTGTCGCTAAAATGTATGAAGAGGTTTTTGCTGGATTATCCATCGACCCAAAAGAATACTTCGATACTATTTTTAGTGAAAACCACGAGGAACTCGTATTAGTAAAGGATATTCCATTCTACTCTATGTGCGAGCATCACCTTGTTCCTTTTTATGGAGTGGCCCATGTTGCCTATATTCCTAGAAATGGAAGAGTAGCCGGATTAAGCAAGCTAGCAAGAGCAGTCGAAGCCGTGTCACGT
>CAURFY010000439.1:0-2648 GCA_963524115.1 uncultured Bacillus sp. | reverse complement strand
CGCTTAAGCGCCTGCGGGGTCTCACCTGTCCCGCTGCTCCCGCAGGAGTCTTCGCACCTTCCACTCCAATCAACATTAAGTAATCCATCAACATTGAGCTTTAACACAGGCTTAAACATTAAAACGCCTTGAATTTGCCAAGGCGTTTTTAGATTAATCTTCTTTTGTCATTTCTTGATATTTTTCAGCTGTCATTAATTTGTCTATTTCACTTAAATCAGATGGCTCAATGACAATCATCCAGGCCTTTTCATAAGGGGATTCATTTACAAATTCGGGGCTATCAGTTAATTCTTCATTAATTTCCACGACTGTACCACTAATTGGGGCATACAATTCAGAAACAGTCTTTACGGATTCCACACTGCCGAAGGGCTCATCTGCCGTAAGCTTATCTCCAAGTTCCGGAAGCTCAACAAAAACAATATCTCCTAACTCAGCTTGAGCAAAATAAGTTATTCCAACACGCACTTTTTCTCCTTCAACCTTTACCCACTCATGTTCGACAGAATAACGTAACTCTTTTGGGATACTCATAAAATATTTTCCTCCACTCATTATTTTAAGATAGATTAACCTCAAACTAAGTGCACAACGACTGACTTAACTATTTCTTGCTCCAAGTTTGTTCAAATTCTTCTTCCTTAAAACCGACTGTAACCTTAACACCATCAGTAACAATTGGACGTTTAATTAGCATTCCATCAGATGAGAGCAAATCCAATAAATCACTTTGACTTGTAAGCTTGATTTTGTCCTTTAAGCCAAGATCTCGGTATTTTTGTCCACTTGTGTTGAAGAATTTTTTTAGTTCCAAGCCACTTTGTTGATAAAGTTCCCCTAGTTCCTGTCTTGTAGGGGGATTTTCAACAATATGTATTTCGTTATAAACAATCTTCTTGTCATCAAACCACTTTTTTGCTTTCCGGCAAGTACCACATTTGGGGTACCAATAAAAGGTTAGCGCCATTTTTTCACCTCCATGTTAGTTTGCCAATTTATCTCTTATTGTAAAACATGGTTTATTAAAAAAACAGGAATCTACTTCCTTAGAAAATAATTCGACTCCCATGAAAGCAAATCCTTCTTACAAAAGGATAGGCTCTCCTCATTTTGAGGAAAGCCTTATACACTTTCAAAACTTTATACAAAATACTTTTCCACCTCAATTAACCTATCAGCTACCATGCGTTTTTTTTCAATCACATTGATGGGAGTGTGACGAGTATATTTACGGAGAGATGAAATTAGCATCCGGAGTGTATCTCCTTTTTCAACGGCTATCAATGTTTCTTTTGCATCTTGTTCGATCATATTAAACGCTTCTTGACAGAAAATTTGTGTGTAGAGAAGCTTTTGTTTATTTTTTTCTACACCTGTTTTGGAAATTGCCTTTTCAGTTCGAAGGACAACGGATTCCATTGCGTAAGCATTAGAAATAATATCCGCAATATTTGCTAATATCTCCTGTTCTTTATCAAGCTCTTTGCTAAATTTTTGAGCTGCTAGCCCAATTGCCAATAAGCCGATTTTTTTGGCATTCCCTACTAAATGTTTTTCTTGAGCAAGTGGTTCATCTCCCGGTTCTACTGGAATGAGCATCATTAGTTCTTCTTGCAAAACTTGTGCCTTTTCGAATAATGGAAGGTCTCCTTTTAGTGCCTTTCGAATGAAGGTCCCTGGAACTAATAACCGATTAATTTCATTTGTCCCTTCAAAAATCCGGTTAATTCTGGAGTCACGATAGGCTCTTTCAATTTCATATTCTTGCATAAAGCCATATCCACCATGAATTTGAACACCTTCATCAACCACGTAATCTAATACTTCAGATGCAAAAAATTTGTTTAATGAACATTCAATCGCGTATTCCGAAATAGAGATAGCCACTTCTTTTGGATTTTTAACTTGTTCTTCAGTTAATTTACCCATTCGTTCTTCATATAGCCCTACTGTCCGATAAACCGATGTTTCGGCAGCATAGATTTTGGCTGCCATGGTCGCAAGCTTTTCTTTGGTCAAATTAAACTGTGAAATAGGAGTGTTAAATTGCTGACGCCCATTTGCATATTGAACTGCTAATTCAAATGCTCGTTTCGCTCCTCCAACCACACCTACTCCAAGTTTGTATCGGCCAATATTTAAAATATTAAAGGCGATTACATGGCCTTTTCCTGGTTCTCCAAGCAAGTTCTCTTTTGGCACAGGAACATCCTGAAGAATTAATGTCCTTGTCGAAGAACTCTTAATTCCCATTTTCTTTTCTTCTGCACCAGTTGAAACTCCAGGGAAATCACGGTCAACGATAAACGCCGTAAAATGCTGCCCATCTATTTTTGCATAAACAACGAATACATCAGCAAACCCTGAATTGGTAATCCACTGTTTTTCACCGTTTAAAATAAAATGAGTCCCTTCTTTATTTAGTTTGGCTGAGGTTTTCGCTCCTAGTGCATCTGAGCCTGATCCAGGTTCTGTTAGTGCATAAGCTGCTAGCATTTCACCAGTTGCAAGCTTAGGTAAGTACTTTTGTTTTTGTCCTTCATTTCCAAACAGCACAATTGGAAGCGATCCAATTCCGACATGTGCTCCATGGGAGAGTGAAAACCCACCTGAACGTGCCATTTTTTCTGTAATGAGGGATGAAC
>CAURFY010000438.1:0-2653 GCA_963524115.1 uncultured Bacillus sp. | reverse complement strand
AAGTAGAGTGCTTTAAGACCCGCTTTAACTTGTTGTACAGCTTGGTTTCCCGTTAATGCTCCAAGAGCATTAACGAAATTTGCCTCATTAACAAGCTTCCAAAGCTTCTCGGATCCCCGTTGTGCCAAAGTATATTCAATATCAATTGAACCGCGTAATTTTAAAACATCTTCTGCTGTATATGGTCTCTCTACACCTTTCCAACGTGCGTCTAATTCCCAGCTCTCTTGTAATTGTTTTGCTCTTTCATTTGACATAGATAAATCCTCCTTTGTTTTTATTAACCCCTTTGTTAAACCTAGTAAACTGTGTATCTATAAAATTTCATATCCCAAAAGAGTTATAAAATTTTAATTAACATTCTTTGCAATGAGTGGCTGAAAAGCTGTTGTCCTTCAAGGTCAAGAATTGAGCAGATTGAGCATCCGCTCAATTCTTTACCAACCTTCAGCAAACGTCTAACAAATTACCAGTTTAGTAACTTGCAAAAGCTATCACTCATTAGAAACTTTCTCAATGTTATAACACAGTGTTTAGTGAATCTTTCTGTATTATATAACAGACTTTTCAAAATTGAAACCCTTATTTTTAGATTTTTCTGAAATTAAATTCGACAAACCTTTTTATCTCAAAAAAATAGCCCCATCTCCTTTTAAAAGAGATAGAGCCAAGTCAATTTTATTAATACAACTCTGAAGTGGTTTTCGCCTGCATATGGAGCAACAAGTAATCAGGTCCACCTGCTTTAGAATCTGTACCAGACAGGTTAAAACCACCGAATGGTTGGTAACCAACAATGGCACCTGTACAGCCGCGGTTTATATAAAGATTACCAACCTGGAAATCTTCTCGTGCTTTTTCAATATGATCACGATTTTTCGAAATGACAGCACCTGTTAAACCGTATTCCGTATTATTAGCAATTTCTAATGCTTGCTCAAAATCCTTTGCCTTTGTGAATCCGACGACAGGTCCAAAGATTTCTTCCTGCATAAGACGTGCTTTTGGTTCTAAATCCGCAATCACTGTTGGCTGGATGAAGTATCCCTTCGAATTGTCTCCTATACCACCAGCAACCAATCTGCCTTCCTGTTTGCCAATTTCAATATAGTCGATCACCTTGTTAAAAGCGCTTTGATCAATGACTGGGCCAGTGAATACAGCTTGATCTTCAGGATTACCAACAGATAATTGGTTTGTTAACTCCATAACTCTGTTTAATACTTGATCATACACATCCTCAACGACAATTGCCCGAGAGCATGCTGAACATTTTTGTCCTGAAAATCCGAATGAGGAGCTGACAATAGATTGTGCTGCTAACTCTAAATCTGCCTCTTTATCTACTACTATCGTGTCTTTCCCGCCCATTTCAGCGATGATACGTTTTAACCAAATTTGGCCGTTCGATAATTTCGCTGCCCGTTCGTAAATACGCAAACCAACATCACGGGACCCGGTAAAGCTAATAAATCTTGTATCTTTATGTTCATCTAGATAGTCCCCCACCTCAGCCCCACTACCTGGAACAAAGTTTACTACTCCTTTTGGAAGACCAGCTTGTTCTAAAACTTCAACAAATTTAGCAGCCACAATTGGCGTTGTGGATGCCGGTTTTAACAAAACAGTGTTTCCAGCAACAATCGCTGCAACTGTTGTTCCCGCCATGATGGCCAATGGAAAATTCCAAGGAGAGATGATAATCCCTACTCCCAACGGAATATAGTCATAACGGTTATGTTCGTTCGGGCGACTTAGCACAGGAACGCCATCCTTAATACGTAGCATTTGGCGGGCGTAAAATTCGAGGAAATCAATCGCCTCTGCTGTATCGGCATCTGCCTCTCGCCAAGGTTTCCCCGCCTCCTTTGTCATAAGGGCAGAGAATTCATGCTTACGTCGCCGTAAAATGGCTGCAGCCTTAAATAACACATCTGCACGCATCTCCGGCTTTGCCTTGCGCCATGTTTTAAAAGCATCAACAGCCACTTGCATAGCTTTTTCAGCAAGCTCACGATTTGCCTTTGACACTCTCCCGATTACCTCTTGTTTATTTGATGGATTATAGGATACGATTTTTTCATCAGTGGAAACTCGTTCTCCCCCAATAATTAAATCGTAATCTTGTGCTAAATAGCTTTCAACTGTCTGTAGGCCTTGAAGGTATGCTTTTCGGTTTTCCTCAACTGCAAAGTCTGTTAAAGGCTCATGTTTGTAAGGTTGTACCATACTACCGCCTCCTATGTTTAGCTAAAATCCTATTCCTATTTTATCATTACTCTAATAATCTCTCAAATATTGCTACAATTTTTTATATTCTAATATAATTTTTCTTAATGAAAGGCACTGTTAAACTAGTATGTTGATCTCCGTTCCAGGCGCTTCAATCAGCGCGGCGGTTCCAATACAATCCTTCCACTCAACCAATAAATAATAAAAATAAGTGGTGAAATTAGGTTTTATGCAAAAAAACTCTAGCCAAAGTGAATATGAATTTATGTCTATTGATGAATTAGTTCCAGATGATAACTTCTCACTTGTTTGAAAAATATATCGATCTCTGGTTTCGACTTGAAAAGGTTCCGTCCTTATTTACTTTAGGTTGATTGGAGCGGAAGGTGCTCGACTCCTGCGGGAGCAGCGGGACAGGTGA
>CAURFY010000437.1:0-2659 GCA_963524115.1 uncultured Bacillus sp. | reverse complement strand
CTAGGAATGACCCTTCGGACAGTTTTGGTATGAATAAAGGATTAGATGTCCGTTCCGTATTATTCTTCTGATTCGAGTGGACACTGAGTACCTTATTTGCTGTAAAAACCCTTCTCTTAAAAGGTTTGCGGACATCAGATACCTTATTTAGTTAAATTCTTGAAAGCTAGACAGTTTGTTAGGCAAATAGAGGATTAGATGTCCGCTACCATCCCGAAAATACTGTTTTTAGCACAAATAGAGGATTCAATGTCCGCTTATTATTGTTTCCATCCATCTTAATCCAAAAAACAACAATCCTTTAGAAAAGAGCCATAAAAAAATAAAGAGATAAATTTACGGTTGTATCAGCCAGTAACTCTGCGAGACTCTGTATTATGTGAACCGAATTTTGAAAGAAGAACGTGATATTGAGTTCATTCCTCCAGTTCAGCCAGGATTTCACTATATAGAATTTTACGTTTGGCATCTGCGACAGATAACATCATTAGTCATGGAAGTTCCTGTTCATTTTGTTCTTTCAATTTCCGGCAGTATTTTTTCATTGTACCATGAAAGTGCTTAGGTCAATAAAATGGAATTCGAGCCGATCTGACGCAAAAACACACCCCCAACTTTGGTTGAGGGCGTGTTATATGTTTTATTTATCTAAATTATTAATAGCGTAATCGGCTTCTTCTTGTGTAAATTTTTCACCGTTTTCAGAAATCAGTTGGTCTTTTATCGCTGCTGGTGACATACTCATTGTTTCTTGATAACTTTTTGCTTTTTCCAAAGCATTTTTATTAAAATCGGCTTTTACATTGTCAATTGCGTACTGTGCTTCGTCGGCAGTAAATTTCTCACCGTTATCAGAAATCAGCTGGTCATAAATTCCTTGTTTTGACATGTTCATTGTTTCTGAGTACGATTCAGCCTTTTTCAAAGCGTTTGCTTTCCAGTCAAATTCAAGATTATCCATTGCAAACTTAGCAGCTTCTGCGGAAAACTTTTCACCGTTTTCTGAAGTTAATTGGTCATAAATAGCATTTTTGGACATGTTCATTATTTTTGCATATGATTGAGCTTTGTTTAAAGCAGACTTATACTCCGCAGGAACATTATCCTCTGTTTTCGCTTTTTCTTTTTTTGGTTCCTCTTTTTTCTCCACTGGCGTATCCTTTGCCGATTCGGTAACAGCCGGCTTACTTTCCTTTTTGTTTGAGTCTGCTTTTTCATCATCATTGCTATTGACTGCATACCCAATAATAATAATAATTGCAATCACCCAAACCCACCATTTTTTATAGAACGACTTTTTGACTTTTCCCTTTGCCATTATGTACCTTCCCCCCCATAAGTTTACTAGATTACAATATCAGAATAATTTTAACATACCTGTAAATTTATTGAAATACTATATCACGACATTTATAGTATTAAAGTTTCATTTTTGAAAGTCTGATACCCAAAAAGTCCACAGAAAAATGTTAAAAAATTTTAAAGAAGGTGCCACTGGTCTCGAACCGTCCTGGTGCTTCGTTGTTTCAGGGAATGCACCCGCTAAACCCAAAAAGAAATGCCTGTCACTGCCCGGTTTTTCTTGTTTCACAAGTGTTTCGTATAACAATATATTTCGGGCGGTGCAGGCACCGACATCCCAAATAAAAAACACCCACAAACCTTGAAAAACAGCGTTTGTGAATGTTTAATAAAGAAACCCCCGAAAGAGACCAATGTTTCCTATCCGCCAACAATGGTCCCACCATTGACATGAATAGTCTGTCCACTTACGTAACTCGAATCATCCGAGGCCAAATAAACATATGCAGGTGCTAGCTCATACGGTTGTCCTGCTCTTCCCATTGGTGTGTCCGAGCCAAAAGTGGCGACTTGATCTTCTGTAAAAGTGGACGGTATCAATGGTGTCCAAATCGGTCCCGGTGCCACAGCATTTACTCGGATTCCTTGGGCAGCAAGCGACAATGCCAGTGAACGAGTAAAGGAAACGATTGCCCCCTTTGTTGCCGAATAGTCAATTAGCTGTTCATGGCCATGGTAGGCTGTAATCGAAGCTGTGTTAATGATCGTAGCTCCTTTTTTTAAATGAGGTAATGCCATTTTGGACATGTAGAAAAATGAAAATATATTCGTCCTGAACGTTTTCTCTAGTTGTGCCGAAGTGATATTTAACAGGCTGTTTTGTGGATGCTGCTCAGCCGCATTATTAACAAGAATATCTAGGCTACCGAACTCTTGCAGTATTTTGTCAATAGTTCCTTTGCAAAAATCTTCATTGCCAATATCACCGGGATACAGCAGGCATCTACGCCCTTCTGCTTCAATCAGCTGTTTTGTTTCACCGGCATCATCATGTTCGTCCAAATAGACAATGGCAACATCTGCCCCTTCTTTTGCAAAAAGAAGCGCAACAGCCTTCCCAATTCCGCTGTCTCCTCCTGTAATAATCGCCTTTTGCCCAGTTAGTTTTCCTCCAGCCTTGTATGTAGGAATTAATGATGTTGGACGGGGATTCATTTCCGTTTCAACTCCAGGCTGCTGGTTTTGATGCTGAGGGGGAAAAGTTGGCTTCTTTTGATTTTGAGTACTACTCATTTAGATACCTCCAAGTGATCATTTCACTTGTTAGCTTTTGGAGTAATGATAGATTTTATTAGGA
>CAURFY010000436.1:0-2662 GCA_963524115.1 uncultured Bacillus sp. | reverse complement strand
TACTGGGATTGGTAAGACCATATCGACGTTATTTCCTTCAGTAAAAGCCGTGGGAGAAGGCCACCTAAATCGGATTTTCTATCTTACTGCTAAAACGATAACCAGAACAACAGCTGAAGAAGCAATGGATCGGATGCGATCGGGCGGCCTTTGTATGAACTCTGTCACGATTACTGCTAAGGACAAGGTTTGTTTTAAAGATGAAACAAACTGTCAAAAGGAGTATTGTGAGTTTGCGAATGGATATTATGACCGAATCAATGAAGCAGTTGTTGATATTTTAGCGAAAGAAGAGAGTTTGACTAGGGATGTAATCGAGATTTATGCCCGTAAGCACACCGTTTGTCCTTTTGAGTTTTCAATTGACCTAGCCTATACCGTGGATGCTGTCATTTGTGATTACAATTATATATTCGATCCAAGCGTGTCATTAAAACGCCTGTTTGAGGAACAAAAGAAGTCAACAGCTTTACTGGTTGATGAGGCCCATAATCTTGTTGATCGAGGTCGGGATATGTTTTCAGCCTCGTTAAATAAAGAAAACTTTCAAAAATTGAAAAAAGAATTAAAAGGTGTAAATAAAGAATTTTATCAAGTAGTCAGTAAAATAAATTCACTGTTCATTTCCATGAAAAAAGAGAATGATAAGCAGCATGAGTTCGTAATAGATAAATTACATGAAGAGTTAATCGAACATCTCACTCTGTTTGTTGATTATGCTGAACAAGTTCTTTTAATAGGAAATAATCCAAACAAAGGAATTTTGGAAAGCTATTTTTTGGTTCGAAAATTCCTGAAAATTACAGAGTTAGTAGACGAACATTACATAGTTTATGCTGAAAAAAATAAAAATGATTTAACGGTTAAACTATTTTGTATTGATCCATCCAATCTCCTTTACCAGATGGGCAAAGGGTTTCGCACTAAGATCTTTTTCTCGGCGACATTATCGCCACTTCCATATTATCAAGATATTTTGGGTGGAGAAGAAAAGGATTATGTTATATCCATCCCCACCCCATTCTCAGATCAGCAAGTAGATGTTTTTATTAGTCCTATATCCACACGCTACCGTGATCGAGACCGATCTAAAGCACCTATAGTTAACATGTTACAATCCTTAGTTAAAAGTAGGCCAGGAAATTATTTGGTTTTTTTTCCTTCCTATCAATATCTAATTAATGTATATGAACTGTTCAAGATTATAGATGAAGAAACGAATACACTTTTTCAAGAAACTGGAATGAATGAAGGAGAAAGAGAAGACTTTTTGGACTCCTTTAAACCTAATCCGAAAGAGACATTACTGGCCTTCGCTGTTCTAGGTGGTGTTTTTTCGGAAGGAATTGATTTGGTTGGAGACCGATTAAATGGTGTAGTTGTCATCGGTGTAGGTTTGCCTCAACTTTGTTTTGAACGAAATTTAATCAAAGATCATTTTTTAGTTAAAGGAAAAAATGGATACGAATATGCCTATGTTTATCCGGGAATGAACAAGGTGTTACAAGCTGGTGGAAGACTAATCAGATCGGAAACGGATCATGGAACAATTGTTCTAGTGGATGATCGGTTTTTACAAAATCAGTATCAATCACTTCTTCCAAAGGAATGGCAACAGTACACAATCATCTAATTGACTTTTAAAGAAAATTCTAATTATTATAAAAGTTTTTCATTTTTTGAAGGAATACCTTAATTAAGAACAGAATAAAATGGGAATTGGAAATGATTCCTATAGATGATGTTCAGTTATTTTTATAGGACAAATGAGTGTCAGTAAAAATAAAAGGGGAGCCGGTTGGGGAAAAATGAATAAGCTTAAATGGATTATGGCCATAATTTTATTAACTAGTTTAGTAGCATTAACTGGATGTGCGGAAAGGACAGCGACAGAAAAAACATTGGAGAAAAAGGTAGCTAATCTGGAAAAACAAATCAATAAAGAGAAACAAACAGGTGAAAAAGCGAAGAAAAAAGTGGAACCAAAGCAAATTGTCCTGAATGTGGTGGATCCTAATAAAAAAGGGATTATCAAAACATTTGTTCCTAAAGAATTGGGCTATGGCACTAATAATGATAAATACAAATTAGAAATCGAAAAATTATCAAAGGAGTTAGCTAGGGGAACAGATTCTGCTCCTGGTTACGATAAAAGGAATATTCCAGATCGGATTGATGCAAATGGGCAGATTATCAAAGGAACGCCAAGAGTAATACTTGAGGAGACTTTGTTAACTCAAATGGTAATTGAGGCTTCTGACAAGGGTGGAGATGTTGAAATACCCCTAACAGTAACCGAAAGTGGTTATCGGCCTGAGGATGTTGCATATTTAAGTGAAGTCGTGGTTGCTACCTATACGACCGAATTTAACCCAAGTGTAACAGGAAGAAATAAAAATATTGAGTTGTCAGCACAGGCGATTCATAATGTTATTGTTGGTACGAATGACTTTTTCTCGTTCAATACCACGGTTGGACCAAGTGACGAAGCTCACGGATATCAGCCTGCTCAAGAAGCGATTGATGGAAAATTAGTAATGGGAATTGGTGGTGGCATTTGTCAAACCTCGTCTACCCTTTATAATGCTGTTGATCAGTTAGGTGTCAATTATATAGAAAAACATCATCATTCGGTAAATGTAGGTTATGTACCGAGTGGAAG
>CAURFY010000435.1:0-2668 GCA_963524115.1 uncultured Bacillus sp. | reverse complement strand
TTGATTGCCTCACTTGCAGAGAAGGCTATTGACTTAACTGGGGGAGAACTGAAATCTACGGCCATACTTGTTTTATGGATGAGTGCAATCATTTCAGCATTTGTAGATAATATCCCGTTTGTAGCCACGATGATTCCGATGATTCAAGAAATGGGCAAGATGGGAATTACTAATTTAGAACCACTTTGGTGGGCGTTATCATTAGGAGCATGCCTAGGCGGAAATGGGACTTTGATTGGGGCAAGCGCTAATCTTGTGGTGGCAGGTCTAGCAGCAGCCGAGGGTCATGATATACCTTTCTATAGATACTTTATTATTGGCTTTCCATTAATGATTATTTCTATTTTAATATCAACCGTTTATATTTTTTTGCGCTACTTAATGTAATTAGATTTGCGGAAAAAATAATGACTGATATCATGCTTTTTTAAGCCTTTCCTACTCCTAGGAAAGGTTTTTTATTTTTAGCTTTTTATGTCTTTTATGCATAATTTCTTACCAGAATGGGAAACTTTATTCAGTATAAATAATTACGGCGAATCAGAATTAAAATTTGCTGCTAAAAGCTATTTCTGGGGGAGAATATGATGATATTGAATAAAGAACAGCTCAGAGAAGAGGCTCATAAATCAGCATTGAGTCACGATCCTTTCATAAGCCGAAAGCCCTCGGCACGTTTTTGGCGGGTAAATAAATCAGATCATGAGAATTTGCAAAGCTTCGTTAAAGCTCTGCGAGAAACACGTTCTTCCTGCTCACAACCGGCTGAAGAATGGCTTTTAGATAATGCGGAGTTTTTGGAAGAGCAAGTGCTCGTCATTAAACATGATTTATCCAAAAGGTTAGTAAACTCTTTACCCCACCTCAGTAAAACAGGAGAGTCAAGAGTTTTTTCTATCTGTGCGGATTATCTTCAATATACTGATGGAAATTTGGATAAGGATTCCTTTGTTTCATATTTTCAGGCTTACCAAGAAGTTTCGGTTTTGACCATTGCGGAAACATGGACAATCCCTCTTATCCTGAGGGTGGCTTTAATTCGTCGTTTGGCTGAAATCATGGATAGCATAAAGGAACGCAGGGATGTTTGTATGTTAGTAGAGAAGCTACTATCCAATCTCAAAACTTCAGAGATTACGCCCGACAAGCTCAAAGAGACACTGGAGGCCGCGGGGCAAGAAATGCCTCTTTCTGGACCGATGATTGTTCATTTAGTGCAACATCTGAGGGAACGAGCCGATTACTCAGCGACCGTTGGAGAATGGCTTGTTTGCAAACTGGAGAACGGGCCAGAGAGCCTAGACCATATATTATCTTATGAATATCAACTTCAAGCAGCATACCAAGTGACAACCGGGAATATCATCACTAGCATACGAAGGCTATCTCGATGGGATTGGCAAGAATCGTTCGAGAAAATTAGCATGGTTGAGCAAACCTTACGTAAGGAGAGCACCGGGGTTTACTCCCAGTTGGATTTTTCGAGTCGGAACACTCTTAGAAAAAGGGTAGAGCAGCTTGCTCGTCGCGTGAATCTACCTGAAAACCTTGTTGCTTCCCAAGCGGTAGAACTTGCGGGAAAATATGAAGGCAATCATTCTAAGGAACAGGTTGAAAATCTTTTGCGGCAAGAATTTGTTGCGTTTTACCTTTTGGACCCTAATGGTATAAAAAAATTGAGACAGGCACTGAAAATGTGTGGTAAACCAAGGTCTCTTCCGGAAACGGGGTTATTAAGTCGTCCGACTGGGACTTATTTTAATATGCTTGGGGTTATTTTTGCCTTTTTCTTGTTTGGTTTATCTATTTTTATTGGGTGGAAACAGTTGTTCACACCGCTTGACTGGTTGTTTACACTACTTGTTATTTTTCTTCCAGCTATTGAGTGGGCGGTGACTAGTGCCCATTGGTTTATTGAACGACTAATCACTCCAGTTCCGTTACTCCGATTTGATTTTTCCAAGGGAATTCCATCAGAAGCGGAAACAATCGTAGTTATTCCTGTTATTTGGTCTTCTGTTAAGGAAGTTGAGGAATTGACAGATCGACTTGAGTTGCATTATTTAGCGAACAGAGACCCCAATATTCATTTTGCTCTATTAGGTGACTTTAAGGATGCGGATTCAGAGACTCTAAAGCAGGATGAGGTGATTTTAGAAGCTGTAAATAAGGGGATAAATCGGTTGCGCCGTACATATCCGGATACAACTTTTCATCTGTTTCAGCGGAGAAGACTTTGGAATCAATCCGAAGGGGCATGGATGGGATGGGAAAGGAAGCGCGGGAAATTAGTAGAATTTGTGGAACTTCTGAAAGGAAGCAAAGAAACCAGTTTTGCCTTTTTGGATGGAGACGTGTCAATTTTTCAAAGGGTTCGTTATATTATCACCCTAGATGCTGATACACAGTTGCCACTTGAAAGCGCCCAAAGAATGATTGGAACTTTGCATTTGCCTTTTAATCGACCGAGGCTTAACAGCACAAAGACAAGAGTAGTTGAAGGATATGGTGTCCTTCAGCCTAGGGTGGGTATGAGTCACGAGGCAGCGATGAAATCTCGCTTTGCAAGTCTTTGGTCATCAGATCCAGGAATCGATCCCTATGCTTTTGCTGTTTCGGACCCCTATCAGGATGGGCTTGAACAAGGGATTTTTACAGGAAAGGGAAT
>CAURFY010000434.1:0-2690 GCA_963524115.1 uncultured Bacillus sp. | reverse complement strand
TCCTAATGGTGCTCTTCCTCTTTTAACGCCAATGAGTGAAGTGGCTGGAAGAATGGCACCACAAATAGGCGCTCAATTTTTAGAAAAGATTCAGGGGGGAAAGGGGATTCTGTTGTCAGGAGTTCCTGGCGTTGCGCGGGGCAAAGTTACCATTATTGGCGGTGGAGTTGCTGGAACAAATGCGGCAAAAATTGCGATTGGTTTGGGAGCGAAAGTGACAATAATTGATCTAAATCTTGATCGTCTTCGTCATCTAGATGATTTGTTTGGTAATGATGTAACGACCCTTATATCAAACCCTTTTAATATTGCTGAAGCTGTAAAAAACTCAGATTTAGTGATAGGAGCCGTATTAATTCCTGGGGCAAAGGCACCAAAAATTGTGACACAAGACATGATTAAATCGATGAGCCCTGGCTCAGTCGTAGTGGATATTGCTATTGATCAAGGCGGTATTTTTGAAACAACTGACCGCATCACGACGCACGATCACCCAACATATGAAAAGTTCGGCGTTGTTCATTATGCAGTTGCCAATATGCCGGGTGCCGTTCCTAGGACCTCAACGATGGCATTAACAAATGTAACCATCCCTTATGCATTACAGATAGCTAATAAAGGTTACAAGCAGGCGTGTCTTGACAATGAAGCGTTATTAAAAGGGGTAAATACCCTTGGAGGTTATGTCACCTATAAAGCGGTCGCAGAGGCTCTCAATGAACAGTATGTTGATGCTAAAGTGCTTTTGCAAAAATAAACAAAGAAATGGATCCTCGGGATTAGCAAAAAATCTCAGGATCCTTTTTTTTAATCAGATAAGAAAGTATAAAATTTTGAACTTAGATGAGTGTCTAGCTCCAGGCGCCATCGGCTCGAGGTCACAAGCCAATCCGTCCAGAAGGTCAAAGAGCGACCTTCCGGCCGGCTCGTCTTGTGCTTGTCGCCGATAGGCGGGCGCCTTTCGCTTTTCTTATTAAACGTGCTTTGTTTGTAGATTTTTCGGGAATTTGGTTAGGATTTCACAGCCTGTTGCCGTTACTAACACATCGTCCTCAATTCTAACCCCTGCAATATCTGGAACATAAATTCCAGGCTCGACTGTAAAGACCATTCCTTCCTCAAGCACCAGTGGGTTTTTCTCAGTTACTGACGGGTACTCATGAACACTAATCCCTAAGCCGTGGCCAAGTCGATGTGGGAAAAATTCTCCATAGCCTGCATCTGCAATGATTCTTCTTGCGGTTAAATCAATCTCTGAACAAGGAACACCTGGTTTAATCGCTTCAATTGCCGCGAGCTGTGCCTTCAAAACTGTATTATAAACATCGAGTTGTTTTTCATTTATATCACCGTATGCTACTGTTCTAGTTATATCAGAACAATATCCATCAACAATTACTCCTAAATCAAACAGAACCAAATCACCTTTTTTTATCTTTGTCTGTCCAGGAATTCCGTGTGGAGAGGCAGCGTTTGAACCGGTTAACACCATCGTGGCAAAAGACATTTGGGATACGCCTTTTTTCTTTAGTTCATATTCCACAGCAGCAAGAACTTCAAGCTCTGTTTTACCTTCTTTTATTTCATCCATTCCCGAATTTATAGCAAAATCTGCTAGTTCACAGGCTTCTCGTAGCTTCACCAATTCACTTTCAGTCTTGATCATACGTTGTTTTCTTAGTTTTTCTTCTGCAGAAAAGAATGCTGCTCCCGAAAATAAAGACTTTAGTGTCTCGAATCGTTCAACATTCATATGTTCCTTTTCTATCGCTATCTTCAAAACGGACTTTACTCTTTTATTTACAGCATTATGTACTAATTCCCAAGGCTGGTCAATATCACTGTAGCCGATGATTTCATACGGCCAACCAGCATGTCGGGCTGTATCTTTTTCCATTCCTGGGCAAATTAAAAAGGGCTCTTCCTCTTGGAAAATGGCTAAGCCAAGTAAACGTTCATGGGGGTCGCTATTAAACCCGCTTAAATAAAAAACATTTTCAGGTGAAGTTAAAAAACACACCTGAACATCATTTTCTTTCATCCATTTTGAAATGTCATTCAAACCTTCTATCAAAATAAATACCTCCTTTTAAATATGCTACCAATCCAGTGAGTATAGTAGGACTTATTAATTGATTTATGTAATCTTTTCATGCTACTTTTCAGATTAGCAAGTAAAAGCAAAAAAGTAAAACCTAAAAAAATATCATTAGTTAATAAAGGGGATAAAAAGGAAAAGGGTAGGAAAATATTGAAATATTAAGATAAAAAGCAGAGGAGACGAAATAATGAAGGTATCCTATCACGGACATTCAGTTGTAAAAATCAAAACGGGTGAAACGGTCATTTTATTCGATCCATTTATTACAGGAAACCCATTAACCAACCTAACCGTAGCTGAAGAAAAACCTAATATCATTATCGTTACCCATGGGCATGGAGACCATTTGGGAGACACGATAGAGTTGGCCAAAAAAAATGATTCCTTAGTCGTTTCTAATTATGAGTTAGCTACCTATTTAAGCTGGCAAGGGGTAAAGACACATGGTATGTCAATTGGTGGAGCTTTTCAGTTTGATTTTGGGAAAATTAAGTTAACCACTGCTTTTCATGGAACTGGTCTAGTCACGAAAAACAAGGAAATTATTTATCTAGGGATGCCTGCTGGGGTTTTATTCACTGCTGTAGGT
>CAURFY010000433.1:0-2694 GCA_963524115.1 uncultured Bacillus sp. | reverse complement strand
CCTGTCCCGCTGCTCCCACAGGAGTCTTCGCGCCCTCCACCCCAATCAACATTATGCAAAAAATCAACATTGAGATTTAAAAGAGCCTTCTTTTTTAATACTTATCAATGGGCTATTCTTAATTATTTGTTATTATTTTACTGAATTATCTTTCAGTTTGCAAATGCTTTTAAAAGGGAATTATTCAAATTCAGAATGTTTGAAATATTTAAAAAATAATTATCTTTATTATACCGGTAAATGAAAGCGTATTCAATATTAAATTAGATCAATTATTATGGTTATTTATACAATCTTTGTAACTTCCTGTGATAAAGTTTACTTTAGGGCTTTTCCTATTTTGAATTTTCAAGTAAAATAAGAATTGTTTGTAAGATTTATTTACTGATCGTTATTACATAGGAGGGTAAAATGATGAATCGTAATCCGATCATACCGTTCGTGGTCATCATGGTGTTTGGAATTGGGTTAATGTTTTTGCTATCATTCAAAGGGCTTGGGGATGCAAAAGATCTTGCTGCAGAAAAAGATGGTGGCGGGGCGAAAACTGAAGCAGTTGCTGAAAAACCAGCAGACATCTATCGAAAGAATGCTATGCCTCCTGGTTTAGTTTCTGAGGATAAAGCACCTGAAATGGTAAAATGGTTAAAGACTCTAAAGTAACCTATAGAAGAAGTCCTTTGCATATGCAAGGGACTTTTTCTATACTTAGGGGAGTGTTGTTTAATTTAAATGCAAATGAATGAAAGTGTGGGTTCTTATGAATACAGAAATATTATCACTTAGATTACAAACGGTTGTTAAATATATTCCTTCTGGTTCCAGATTAGCGGATATTGGCTCAGACCATGCCTATCTTCCTTGTCATGTTGTCCAAAAAGGAATTGTTCCTTTCGCGATTGCTGGTGAGGTAGTAGAAGGTCCGTTTCAATCCGCTGTTAGGCAGGTCAAACATGAAGGGCTTGAATCCAAAATAATTGTTCGCAAAGGTGACGGACTTGAGGTTGTAGAACTTGATAAGGTAGATTGTATTACGATTTGCGGAATGGGAGGGGCACTAATTTCCGCTATTTTAGAAAGAGGCAAGTCGAAGTTAACTAAGATTAAACGACTAATCCTACAGCCTAATGTGGGCTCTAGTGCATTACGTAAATGGCTAATAAATAATAGCTGGCAACTTACTGATGAAGAAATTATTTCTGAAGATGGAAAGGTTTATGAAATCCTCGTTGCAAAACAGGGGGACCCCCTTGCGTGTTATGATGAAAATATTGAAGCAGGTCTGTTATTGGGTCCAATTTTAAAAAACCAGCAAAATAGGGCCTTTAAGCAGAAATGGCAAGGTGAAATGGAAAATTGGCACCGCATTTTGCAAGCATTAGAACTAGCTGGGGATAAACCTGAAAATAAGTTAAAAAGTCAGGAGCTTTTGCAGAAAATAAAGATTGTGGAGGGGGAATTAAAGGCATGAAGAAGGTCAATGGTCATGAAATCATAGGACTGTTTGAACAATTTTCACCTAAAGGTTATGCCATGGAAGATGATAAAATTGGGTTGCAAATAGGGCGTTTAAACAAACCGGTTGAAAACGTCATGGTTACATTAGATTTACTCGAAAATGTCGTAGATGAGGCGATCCAAAAAAATGTGCAATTAATCATTGCTCATCATCCCCCCATTTTCCGTCCGTTGCAAAAAATAACCACTGACACACCACAAGGTCGAATCATCGAAAAATTGCTCAAGCAAGACATTGCAGTGTATGCTGCTCATACAAATTTGGATGTTGTTGACGGTGGGGTAAATGATCTTCTAGCTGAAGCACTTGGGTTGCAAAATGTAGAATTATTAGTACCAACCTATGAAATAAAATTTAAAAAATTAGTTGTGTTTGTACCAAAAACCCACAGTGAACTGGTTCGGACTGCTTTGGGTGAAGTGGGTGCAGGGGCAATTGGGAACTACAGTCATTGTACATATAGTGGGGATGGGACAGGTTATTTTCTTCCTGGAGAGATGTCGAACCCGTTCATCGGAAGTGTCGGTGTGGTTGAAGCGGTCGAAGAGGAACGCATTGAAACCATTTTCCCGGAATCAATTGAAAAAAGGATGCTAACTGCTATGCTTAAAGCTCATCCTTACGAAGAGGTGGCCTATGATATTTATCCTTTGGATAATAAAGGGGTTAAGCTAGGTCTTGGCAGAATTGGACAAGTAGCTGAACAGAGCTTGAATGAATTTGCTAATCATGTGAAAGAGGTATTTGGGCTAAGTGGCGTTCGCGTAGTAGGTGATTTGACTGCTCCAATTAAAAAGGTTGCTGTTTTAGGCGGTGACGGTAATAAGTATTGGAGTCAAGCTAAGTTTAGAGGTGCTGATGTTTATGTTACAGGCGATATGTACTATCATAATGCCCATGATGCGATTGCTTCGGGGTTAAATATCGTCGATCCTGGCCACCACGTTGAAATGGTGATGAAGCAGGGGGTTACCAACGTTTTAATGAAACTTTGTAAAGAGAAGGGCTACGAAGTAAATATTTTCCCATCTGAGCTAAATACCGATCCATTTCAGTTTGTATGATGTTGTTTTAAAAAAGAAGGCTCTGTTAAACTTGGTGGTTGATTTCTGTTCCAGGTGCTTGTTTTCCGCGGGGCAAGAAAATAAAGAACTTCGTTTGAGGTTCCCTAAATC
>CAURFY010000432.1:0-2728 GCA_963524115.1 uncultured Bacillus sp. | reverse complement strand
TTTGTGATCAATTTGATCACAAACTCTTTTTTATCTCTCAATTTCAATTGCGTTTTCTGGCTGATGGTAAGGATCTTGTTTATTGATATAATCGTAAAACATAATTCCATTAAGATGATCTATTTCATGTTGGAAAACAACAGAAGGAAGCCCTTTTAATCTCAGTTTCACTTCTTTTCCATCTAGGTCGACTGCTTTTACCGTAATTCTTGCATGTCTTTGCACGTACACAGGAAAGGGGTCGTCTACAGAGAGGCAGCCCTCTCCAGAGCTTAAAAAAGATTTTTCCACAGAATGGCTAACGATTTTAGGATTAAAGAGGGAGAAACTAAACAATTCGCCCTTTTCATCACGGACGTGGATGGCAATCATCCGTTTAGCAACATTGATTTGCGGAGCTGCAAGTCCGATTCCTGGGCGCAGTCCATATTGATTTGCAATCTCAGGGTTTTGACTATTTTGGATAAACTCCATAAGGCTAGCCAGAATTTTTTTGTCCTCCTCTGAAGCAGGCATTGGTACTGATTCTGCAACTTGACGCAATGTAGGATGTCCATCCCTGATAATGTCTTCCATTGTAAGCATAGCTGTATTACACTCCTATACAATATTTTTTCATTATTTTTGTAAAAAATTCTATCATATTTGCATCTGTTTACTATGTATGTAGTCTAACAAACAATTATTAAAAAGTTAACAAGAAAAGCCTAGGAGGTTTGTTATAAAGAGGGGAAATATCCCCCTCCCTAATAACACATTTATGAATTAACAGAAAGCACTTCCGACTATAATTAAAAGAATAAAGAGGACAACGATGAGCGCGAAACCTCCTCTGAATCCACCTCCATATCCACAACCACCGTAACCTACACCACATCCACCAAAACCATAACCACCATATCCAAACATAAGGTCAACCTCCTTGAATTTTGATTCGTCTACTAGACGTTCAATATAACTTATGTAATGAAAAATAAATTGGTATAGGCTGTTGCCTAAACATAAACTGATTAGAATTAAGAATATGATGCATAATTTTTTATGTAAGATTTCTTGATTTTACAACAACACTCCTCACCACTATTGTCAAATAACATAACAATCGATATAGTAAGAATTGGAAGAAGGTTAGGGGGTTGCTAAGTGTCGAAGATAAGAAAAATGCAATACTTTACTTTATTATTAATGGTTTCTATGTTATTAACCAGTTGTTTTGGACAAAAAACACCGGTAGAAAAAATGTTTACAGTGATGGAAGCTGTGGTAGATGAGGAAAAAGGCTTTGAGGATCAGCAAAAACCATTAGTGGATCTTGAACAAAAAGAAAAAGATCTTTATGAAAAAATTATTTCTTTAGGAAGCAAAGAAAATGAACAAATCGTTAAGCTTTCAGATGAAGCCATCTCAGTTGTCTCAGAGCGAGAAAAACATATGGAAAAAGAACAAAAAAGCTTAAAAGCATCAAAAAAGAAATTTGAAACAATATCACCGCTTATTACACAATTAGATGATTCTAATTTAAAGAACATGGCCAATGATTTAATTGAACTAATGAATAAACGATATGAAATTCATGATTTATTATATGAGAATTACATGTTGGGCACTCAATATGATACAGAATTATATAATATGCTTAAAGATAAAGAGGCTTCTATCGATCAATTGGACAATCAAGTTACCAAAGTTAATGAAACCTATGATAAAGTCCTTAAAGCGAATGAGCAATTTAATCAACAAACAAAAAAATATAATCAAAAGAAGATGGATTTTTACAAAAAGGCTGGGATTAAAGTCAGTGAGTCAAAGTAAAATAGTTTCAAGGAAGAACCGACATTTATGCCGGTTCTTTTATTATGCTAAAGTGATATTTATCACTATAACAGAAGTGAAAACCTATTTGTTTTATAGTACAGTTTTTTATAAAGTGATAGTACAGCGGTGTTTTTAAAAATATGTACAAAATGTGAAAAAGATAAGATGTTATGATTGACGTGGCTATTTAGCGTGGTGTAAACTGAAATCAACGGAAGTCATTGTATTAGTTTTTGTTTTTAAATAACTAATACAGTTTATTAGTATCCATACACATTTCATGAAACTGTCACATATTAATCATTTTTAATCTTCCGTATTTTGGGGCATCCTATTTTGGATATGTCTTTTTCAAAATTTATATTCTTTTATTGAAAGGAAGAGGTGACTCTTATGCCATCGAATACAAAAACACAATTAGACATAAAAAAACAGTTTGAAATTGTAGACGAACAATTTCAAACTTTACAGATTCTAAACGAAGAGGGCGAAGTTGTTAATAAATCTGCTATGCCTGAATTGAGTGACGAACAATTACAAGAATTAATGAGCAGAATGGTATATACACGTATTCTTGATCAACGATCAATCTCTTTAAATCGCCAAGGGCGGTTAGGATTTTATGCACCGACTGCTGGTCAAGAAGCATCACAATTGGCATCACAATTTGCTTTAGAAAAAGAAGATTTTATTTTGCCAGGCTATCGAGATGTACCGCAAATTATATGGCATGGATTGCCTTTATTTCAAGCATTTCTATGGTCAAGAGGTCACATGCAGGGGATGAATGTTCCTGAAGGAGTAAATGTACTTCATCCACAAATCATTATCGGAGCCCAGTATGTTCAAACTGCAGGTGTTGCGCTTGGAATGAAAAAACGTGGAGCAAAATCAGTTGCGATAACTTATACAG
>CAURFY010000431.1:0-2738 GCA_963524115.1 uncultured Bacillus sp. | reverse complement strand
CAACAACGCGTCCAAATACAGTATGTCGATGATCTAACCATGGTGTACCACCAATTTTAGCATATTCTTCAACGATTTCTTCAGGCCAGCCGCCATCTTTTAATTGTTTTAACATTTGAGCGGGTACTTGTTTTGCTGTAACAATAAAAAATTGTGATCCATTTGTATTTGGACCCGCATTTGCCATTGAAAGAGCCCCATATAAGTTAAACGCTTCTCTTGAAAACTCATCCTCAAAAGTACGGCCATAAATTGACTCGCCACCCATACCTGTTCCAGTTGGGTCGCCCCCTTGAATCATGAAATCTTCAATAACACGGTGAAAAATCACTCCGTTATAATAACCATTTTTAGCGTGTGTTACAAAGTTTTCTACCGTTTTAGGTGCAATTTCAGGGAATAATTCTAATTTGAAATCTCCATGATTTGTATGCACTGTAACAAGTGGATTACTTGTATTTAGTTCATTTAATTGTGGAAATCGACTCATTTTTCCATCTCCTTTTACTTCTTAATGATGAATTACTCATCTAACCCCTTCTATTAAACCACAAAAGCCAAACAGGTGCAATTTAGCCTTTCTACAAAACTTAAGAAAAAAATCATTTCATTCTATAAATTTTCCTTAGTGATTTTGATGAATTCATGGTATAGTAGATTAGTATAAAAAAAGAAAGAGTGTAGTTGAATGACAATATTTCAGAATTATCCATTAGTCGCTTCTATATGTTCGATTCTATTTGCACAATTTGTTAAATTTCCTATTGCCTATTTTTCAAAGAAACCGGATGCTCACGTTTCATTAGTAACGAGTACTGGTGGCATGCCTAGCTCTCATTCTGCAGCAGTTAGCTCTTTGATTACTGCTCTAATTATCGAATATGGATTCACTTCTCCTTTAGTAGCTATTGCCACTACTTTTGGCTTAATCGTGATGTTCGATGCGATGGCGGTAAGACGACAAAGCGGTGAACAAGGGATTTTATTACAAAAATTATACGAAGAACATTTGCGAGAAGAGTCTAGTTCTCTAAAGCATGTTGAAATCGAATCGGAAGACGATCCCATCAATATTTTCGATACAGAGGAAAATAAAAAATTAATTATTAAAAAGTATTTAGGTCACAAACCAGTAGAGGTCTTTGCCGGGGTATTAACAGGAATTATAATGGCCTTTATTTTAAGAATGTTTTATTAATCGGAGGTACAAAGTGACTCAAGAGATTGTTGATATTATTATTATCGGCGGTGGGCCTGTTGGGCTTTTCACCGCTTTTTACGCTGGCCTACGCCAAGCTTCTGTTAAAATTATAGAAAGTTTACCAGAATTAGGCGGTCAACCATGGATGTTATATCCTGAAAAGAAAATCTATGATATCCCTGCTTTCCCGGAAATCCAAGCAGGAACATTAATTGAAAACTTATTAACACAATTAGAAAGATTCCCAAACACCCAGTACTGTTTAGAAGAAGAAGCTCTAGAATTAAATAAAACTGAGTTTGGCTATGAAGTGATTACTTCAAAGCAAACCCATTTAGCAAAAACGGTAATTATTTCCTGCGGAAACGGAGCCTGTCGACCAAGAAAACTAGAAATTGAGGAAGCTATACAATAGGAAGGAAAAAATTTACATTATTATGTGAATAACCTAGAAGTCTTTATAGACCATACTGTCGCTATCTGTGGAGGTGGAGACTCTGCTGTAGACTGGGCGCTTGCCTTGGAACCCATTGCAAAAAAAGTTTCTATTATTCATCGTCGGCCTCAGTTTCGAGCTCAAGAACATAGCGTAAAACAACTTGAAGAATCGAGCGTTGAAATGTTAACCCCTTATCTTCCTGAGCAAATAATCGGAAATGGTGAGAAAATTCAATCCGTTGTACTAAAACACGCTAAAGGCGAAGATCAAATCGAAATTCCTGTTGACGATTTCATTGTGAACTATGGCTTCTCTTCTTCTATCGGGGGCATGAAAAATTGGGGATTTGAAGTTCAAAGAAATTGTATTGTGACAAACAGCCAAATGGAAACCACACTTCCTGGTGTCTTTGCGGTTGGAGATATCGCAACATATGACGGCAAAGTAAAAATCATTGCTACTGGATTTGGTGAAGCACCCGTAGCCATTAATGCTGCGATGACGTATGTGAACCCAAATAGTCGACCAAGCACGATTCACAGTTCATCCATGTTCTAACCGTTTACAAAATTTTAAAAAAAACGCTCAATTCATTTGGGCGTTTTTCTTTTTTTGTGTTAAAATAAAAGGCTACTCTTTTTAAAAGGGTTTCATAATTAATAAAAAGGAGGATTTTTATGAAAAGCCCAAAAGAATTACACGAACGTTCTTTAGAATTGTTATCTGAACGTGGTGTAGACATAGAACAAATTGCTGATTTAGTTTATTTCTTACAAGAAAAATATGTTCCAGGTTTGACAAAGGAAGAATGCCTAAGTAATGTTCACAGCGTTTTAAAGAAACGTGAAGTACAAAATGCTGTCATTACAGGAATTGAAATGGATAAACTTGCTGAGGAAAAGAAATTACATCCATTATTAAACGATGTCCTATCTGAAGACGAGCCTCTATATGGAGTCGATGAAATCTTAGCATTATCAATCGTCAACGTATATGGTTCTATCGGATTTACAAACTATGGTTATATCGACAAAGTAAAACCAGGAATTCTTAAAAACTTAGATGATAAATCAACTGGTAAAGTAAACATCTTCTTAG
>CAURFY010000430.1:0-2744 GCA_963524115.1 uncultured Bacillus sp. | reverse complement strand
GTAACATTGGTATCGCCTGCAAAAACTTGATACGTTTTACGGTTAAGTCGCAACTCTCCTATTTCTATGATTTGCGACACAGTAATTTGATATCTTTTTAATAACGCCTTGACCCTTGCAACCATCTCCAAAGGTTCAAATGGCTTAACAAGATAATCATCTGCTCCAAGTTCAAAACCCTTCACCTTTTGCGTCGTTTCTCCGATTGCTGTTAGCATGAGAACAGGAATTCCTAAGTTCCTCGCAAAGCTGCCATCCATCCATATTAGGCATCATAATATCAAGGATGACTAGATCCACCTTGACCGTTTTCAATAATTTTAATGCTTCAATTCCATCAGATGCCTCATGTATTTCAAAGCCTTCACGCTTTAACAGTAATTTAAGCAGTTCTCGAATATTCGAGTCATCATCAACTACAAGTAGCTTTGTCATCGAAAACCTTCCTTTTCATGATCTCTTTTATCCGACTTGCTCTTTAATTTGTAATTGTTGTGTGGCAAATTCACGATATAAGGAATGCGAAGTTAATAATTCATTGTGTGTTCCACTTCCTGTAATCGTTCCTTTGTCAAAAAAGAAGATTTGATCTGCATTTACCACTGTTGAAAGACGATGGGCAATCACTATGGTTGTTCGGCCATTCATTAAATTTTCTAACGCCTTTTGGACAACAATTTCCGATTTACTATCGAGACTTGACGTTGCCTCATCTAACATTAATATTTTTGGATCTCGCAACAAGGCTCGAGCAATAGCAATTCTTTGACGCTGACCACCCGATAATTTCACTCCTCTTTCACCGACTTCAGTGTCATATCCATTTGGTAGCTGCTCGATAAACTGGTCTGCATAAGCCATTTTTGCTACTCGATGAAGCTCCTCATCACGAACTTCTCGGTTAATCCCATAACAAAGATTATCACGAATCGTTCCTGCAAGCAGTGAGCTTTCTTGTGATACATAGCCAAATTGACTTCGCCATGACTGTAGAGAATACTCATTTATCGGTTTATTTCCTAGTTTAATTGAACCCGTTTGAGGCTGATAGAAGCGTTCGAACAGCGAGAATAGGGTCGTTTTCCCACTTCCACTCGGTCCCACAATGGCGGTAACTTTCCCTGGCTCAACCGAAAAGCTTATATCTTTTAAAACAACATCACCATTTTTATAGGAAAATGATATTTGGTCAACCTGAATGGGTTGA
Organism: uncultured Bacillus sp.; assembly: GCA_963524115.1. Lineage (GTDB taxonomy): Bacteria > Bacillota > Bacilli > Bacillales > Cytobacillaceae > Bacillus_BU. Next base: position 1,537 of record CAURFY010000430.1, on the reverse strand, counting down.
TTTACATCTTGAATAGTCAAGGTGGACTCGTCGATTTCTTTTTCTTCATCCAAAATCGTTATGATTCGTTCCGTTGCACCTAATGCTTTCTGAAATTGGGTAAAAAAGGCCGTTAATTGCGCAACTGGCATGACAATTGGAAACAGGTACATAATGAATGCAACTAAATCTCCCGGGGTTAATGCTCCAGATGATACCCTCATACCACCGTAACCAAGAATGACCACAAGTAAAACCATAATTACTAATGAAACAAGTGGGGTAATTAAAGCCTGAATTTTAGCTTCTTTAAGCCCAAATTGTAATAAATTAGTAATTCCATTTTCTCCATTTTTGGATTCAATTGTTTCTGCATTCGAGGATTTAACTAAACGAACCTCAGATAATACTTGATTTAACTTAGCAGTGAAACGTGCTGTTTCATCCTGCATTCCTTTTGATATCGTATGCATTTTTCTTCCTAACGGCATAATGATCGCAAAGGAGAGAGGAATCGCAGTAAACATTAATAAGGTCATTTTCCAATCTAAAAACAACATGGCAATAATTGAACCGACGATTGAAATAATCCCTGTAAAGAAACTCGTTAGGTGGTTAGTAATTAAGTCCTTTACAACTCCCGTATCATTGGTCATTCTACTTACGGTTTCGCCCGTTTGATGCTCATCATAATAGGAAACAGGTAGAACGAGAAGTTTTTTCCATAACCGATCCCTGATCCCAGCTATTACCGACTGCCCGACTTGATTTAATAGATAAATGGAAATCCCACCTGCTAAGGCTTGAATAATAATCGCTCCACCAAGCATGACGATTTTCCCTTGACTCAATGAACTAATTGAAAAATCATTGATTAGATTTTTCGTAAACAATGGTACGAATAATCCAACCACCGTCGTACTCACACTGAGCAATAACGCAATCATTATGATTAGTTTTGAAGGCTTCGTCTGGGCAATTAACTGTAAAAATTCACGCCAGCCTTTTGTTTTTGCCTTTTGTATTTTTTTCAACTTTATAATCTCCTTTGCTTCTAGCTTTGTCTTGAATAAAATATAAGCTACGATTATGAACTCAGTATGAACGATAAAAAGTGCATTAAGCATAGCACTTAATGCACTCGATTTCATTTCACAGCAATCTTCAATAATTACTTATCTATTTTCCTTTTATACACAAAATAGTACATACTAAGCGGCCACCAGAGCACACAAAAGATTGGATAAATCGCCCAAATGGTATTTGGTGTGGAACTGCCATTCACACTGGTGAAAAAAATACTGATCAGTAAACTAGCGTGGATGGAGAATTCAAAGTATGTCTTTTTCCGTCCATGATATAATGCTAAAGGCCACCAGAGTACCACAAATGCTGGGAAAATAGCCCATGGATACCCCGGTGATAGAATCACATTCAGGACTAAATAATACAGAATAATGCTCGTACTTCCAATCCATGCAACTTTCATCGTGTTTGCACGTTTCCCTAAGCTTACTAGAATCGGCCACCAAAGGATTGGGTAAATGGCATATAAACA
>CAURFY010000429.1:0-2757 GCA_963524115.1 uncultured Bacillus sp. | reverse complement strand
ATCGTTCATGCCCAAACCGACTTCATACGCAGCCTGTTGCAATGTTTTTCGTGTGCCACAAACGAATTCATTACCTTCTTGCTCCTCACGAGCTCCCGGATTATCCAGTATAATCATAATCGGTGCATCGGGATTTCCCTCTCCCCACACCATTCTAGAGCCATGCTGATAAAGGCCGCATTCACGACAATCCTTTTGATTCTCCGGAGTTGGTTCCTCGGACCATAATACGGGACAAAAGCTATCCATATTCCGATTCTCCTTTTTAAAATAGCCAAATTTGGATTACTCAATTCCTAATAAGGTTCCCTAAACAAGCATAGATAAACTATAAATTACTGTTTTTCATAGTTGCTATTTTTGTTTAAAAGGTATGATAAATATAAGTGTCTATCCCCATATGATTTTATTAGCCGCATGGATTTGTCTCCTTAGTTGAGTGCAATTTACGTTGTTGAGGAATAAAGAGGAAATGGTTATGGATATTTAAAATTGTTGGTGCGAAGTTTTAGCTTAGCGTGCATCTGTTCCTCAATTTTGACCGAAAGTGTTGCTTTTATAGGTAAAGCGGACAGTTTATAGCTAGGACAAAAAGTCAGTTCACCTAATTTAGGGGAACTGACTTTTTAATGAGCAGTTTTATTAACGGTTGTTTTCGTTGAATTATATACAAACCATATTCCTTTGACTTTGGACAAGGTATATATCATTTTTACAAAGTAATGTGTATGGATATAATCATGTTAGTCAATCATCTGGCTCGTTCATTCATGAAAAAGCAGATTTCCCAAATGTAGGTATACAAGAAATGTAAGGTTGTTAGTCCTAAGAAAATAACGACAGGCTTTCGGCATTCGTAATAAGAATGTCGTTTTTATATTTGAATACTGGAGGGATTTTGTAGCTAGTAATGGAAGTAAAATATATTGAGAAATTAGCTTGGGTTTTAAATATTTAAATTTTTAATAACTTGTATGGATTATTTAGAAGAGACTACTTTTTATGGTCAGTTTTTAGAATATATTAAGAAATAATTACGCCATTCCCATGTTTTCAAGCATGGTTACGATAAACGTTATTACGCTTTATTTGAGATTGAAGTTTTTGCGTTGCCCGTGAAATGGTACTGACCTGGGTGCTGACATTCCCATTCTGCGGGTTAGTTGGGTACTTGATAGCTAAGCTGTTCATATGGTTTTTTTAAAATGGGAAATGGCGATACAAAATATCTGGAAACATCTGTATCGCAAGAATGCGGCAAATGGTTTTTACTTGTGTAATTCTAGCTAAGACTTAAATTTACGAACAAATGTTCTTTGTTGTAAGGATGTTAAAATGGTTGAGAAATATAGAAATGTAGAATATCTCAAATTAAAGATTATTTGTAACTTTGGAGGTGACTAGTACTATGTATTCGGATGTAGAAATCAAATTAAAGAAAAGAAATAAAATATTGTTTTCTCGTGACAGCCAGTGCTTACAAGAGTTGATAAAACTGATTCAATTACAAAATCATCGAACCCTTGTGATGTGGGCATTCGAATGTGCAAAAGGCCCTTTGGAACAATTTGAGACAAAGTACCCCAATGAAAAAAGACCAAGGACTTGTATTGATCTTTGTGAAGCTTGGGCGAGAGGGAAAATCAAAATGCCCCTAGCAAAACATGCTATTTTAGATTCCCATGCAGTAGCAAAGGAAATTGGTGACAGCGTGTACAGTGCTTTGTGCCATGCAATCGGGCATGCAGGGGCTACCGTACATGTAGAAACGCATGCTTTGGGATTACCATTCTATGAATTGACTGCGATCGTCTTAAAATACGGAAAAGATAACTTTGCGAGACCAGTCAGTGTAAAGATAGATTATTATTATAATCGTTTGTTATATTGGCAGGAAAATACAGATAAACTCGAACTTGATTGGGCAGGCTTTTTATCGGATGATTGCAAACTTAATAAGGAGAAATTATTAAACGAAAAACGAAGGTTAAAACAACAAGAATGACAGGGATGATCCTTTTGCAATTCAAAAGAGAACTCGGTAGGTTATTCCCTAGTTCCCTTTTTCATTAGGAGTTCCAAATTCCTTATTAATGAGTAGGGAACCATTTTTTATTGGTGTTGCATTTTAGTTAGCTTTTATATTTTTTCAACGGCATTCGTCATAAGAATGTCGTTTTTTCATCAATGAATTGGTAGGATTTTGTAATTTGTGATAGAAGTTAAATATATGAAATAATTAATCTCTGAATTATTGTATTTAATTTCCGAAAAAATTTGGGGCATTATATGAAAATTTCTGTTTATAAATGATCCTTTTGAAAACCGTATTGAATTACACATTTTGATAAATTTAACATTTTATTCTTATGAGTTTCTAATCATCAAAGTTTTTACCTCATTGTTCACATTTTTTCAGAAGGGGGATAACTTTAATGCTAAATTCATTAGAAAGATTAAGATTAGATGTGCAGTCTTTGTGTAACTATAATGTTCATCTTATACCATTGGAAAAAGCAGAAGCTTATGGTTTGTTTGCACAGAGCCCCGCTCAAGTTACAAATGAGCGAAACGTTTGGCAAATTTACATTCTCGAATCCTTATCGAATGAAGAACGCCTAGAAGCCGAAGCACATGAACTTGGCCATTTGTTGGTTTACTATCGACCACCTGGGCTCATAACAATGGATTCTATCGTGATGTTTGATGAAGACATCCAGGTACTGATTTGTCGAATAGATAATGCCATTTCACATA
>CAURFY010000428.1:0-2766 GCA_963524115.1 uncultured Bacillus sp. | reverse complement strand
GTATGGAGGGGTAGACTTTAGATTTCAAAACACGACCGGCGCACCGTTTTTATTACAAACCATTTTTGGGAATGGGACTTTGACTGTGGAAGTGAGAACCTCCACACAATATCAAGGAATGGTTAAAAAGAGTGTTTAATGATGGAGATTAAATAAGATAAATTAGAAAAGCTGGCTTTACCAGTTGGTAAAGCCAGCTTTTTCACCTCTTGCGGGTAGAATTCAAGCCTTAGATTAGTTCCATAATCCGCTTTGTTACATCCCCTTTATATAATCCACCATGATAGCAGATTATCGTTTCAATTTCATAATGGGTTAGCTTTTGAAGTGATTGATTACTTAGATCTAAATCAAAATGAGTTGATGGTGCCGTTTTAACCAGCAATCCGTCTTCAACACTTAGAGCATCACCCGCGATAAGTATTTTATACCGTTTTAGATACAAACAAATGTGGCCTAAAGTGTGACCTGGTGTGGAGATGACTGTAATCCCACCACAGTATGGCAATTCCTGGGCATCTGTTAAAGTTTCATCAACCTTTACTTTGCTACTCTCGAATCCAGATTTGAGCTTATCGTATATGTGTTTCATTTCATCTGGTAATGAGTTTAGGTTGGCTTCTAGTTGCACTAGTTTTAATGGGCACTTATCGCCCTGTATCTATGCTTGTTCTTGCTCATGCGTAAGTACTTTAGCAGGTCGAGTAAGTTCTTTTTGAATACTCGCAAGACTTCCGATATGGTCAATATCATGGTGAGTGAGGATCACCACGTTTAGTTTATTTAAGGACAAATTTACCTTTTCAAAAGCTTCACGAAATTTCTCTAATTGGGCAGGGAAGCCTGAATCCACTAAAATCACATTTTTTTCATCGAAAATTAGGGTTGGGTATATCATGGATGATTGTCCCATTATATTTGATGTGATTTCTAACATCTCTACACCGTCAGCTATTTTCATGATTTTTCCTCCGTCTCAGATAACATTTGATTGCTGAAAAATATCATAACACTGAAGGTGGGGTAATTCAATACCGTAATAGTATATTATAACACAAAAATAAATATTTGTCAATTAATAATTTTTGGTTCACTATTAAATTATCTCGCAATTATTTGTCTAGTTGATTATACTAGAAAAGTATTGGACAGTTGACGCTGACTAAATCAATGGACGCAGAAAGAGTGAATGGATATAATGTGGTTTTTTGGGGCAATTTTGACAACGTTTTGTTTTGGAATTAACAATACCATTTTCAAGTGGAGTACCGGTAAAGGCTATTCTAAGGTAAATCTCCAATTTTTCTTTTATTTTTCGGCATTCATTATGACACTTGCTTATGGAATAGGGACTGCCTCACTTCATATGAATCTTACGACGATTTTTCTTGGAGCACTGATTGGTATGCTGAATGCAAATGGAAATATTCAAATGTCTAAGGCATATGATAAGGGACCTGCTAGTTTAACAGCTCCAATTATTTCGGCTAATGCTATTTTTCCAGTTTTAAGTGCGGGGCTGATTTTCCACGAACACATTTCAACGGTGCAATGGATCGGAATATTAATCATTCTATCGTCAGTAGTGGCGATCCAATATACTCCAAAACAATTAAAGGGAGACACAAATTACTCTGCATGGATGTTTCGAATTTTATTAGCAGTTCTTTCGTTTGGTATTTTAGGTGTATTAATGAAATTAACTTCCTTTCTACATATTAGTTCTATCAATATCTTAATCGCCATGTATGGAGGAGGCGGTGCCTATCTGTTCATGCTTATTATCAACGGGAAAGAAAAAATTACCGCTCCTGTCGTTAGACTTGGAACATTAGTCGGAGCGATTAGTGTAGCAGGATACAGTTGCTATTTCTTTGCCTTACAGAGGGGAATTGCCAGTATTGTTTTTCCAGTTGTGAGTCTAAATTGCCTGATTGTAGTTTTTGTTGGATGTTTTCTTTTTAAAGAAAAATTACGATTCTATCAGCTTGTTGGAGTGTTATCCGCTTTAGTTGGAATCATTCTTACGAAATTATAAAATGAATTTTATGAACGATACTTCAATTAGAGGTATCTTTTTTTGCGCATACATACATATATTAGGTGGCGATAATTGAACATATATTCGTTCGTTTTCTAAACAGGTACTTATGAACTAATGAAAATGATTAGAGGGGAAGGAAACAAGATGAATATTATTGATATTATTAAGAGTCGTCGAATGATAAAAAAGTTTAAGTCTGAAAGAATTAATCGTGATGTGATTCTATCTTGGTTAAGTGCAGCTAGTATGGCACCTAATCATAGGATGACTGAACCGTGGAAAATTGTCTTCGTCGGTCCAGAAACAAGAGCAAACCTAAATCACAAAACGGATTTTGGCAATGCACCTACTGTAATAACCATATTATCAAAGCAAGGGAAGAATGAGGTAGAACGAGAGGAAAATAGATCTGCGTCTTCATGCTTCATTCAAAACTTTATGCTAGCTGCATGGGCAGAAGGTGTGGGAACATTCTGGTCATCCATCGGAATCACTCCCAAGAATCGCGCCGTTCTAAAAGTGCCTGAAGATTACGATGTAATTGGTGTATTAGCAGTTGGATATCCTGATGAGGTGCCGGAGGCGAAGCCAAGAACCCCGGTTGAGGCAAAAATTAGCGAGCTCGGTTAATTTCGTATGTAGATTGAAAAAAGGTTGGATGTTATTTTTTAAGGCTGTTTTCGTAAACATTGTTGCTATTAGAGAAGTGGTTGATTTCCGCT
>CAURFY010000427.1:0-2781 GCA_963524115.1 uncultured Bacillus sp. | reverse complement strand
TCAACCGCAGATTCGCACCCAACTTTCATCTGTGTTACTCACGATTATTTCGCAACGGTTGTTCAAATAAGCCGATGGAAATGGTCGAAGAGCAGCGTTAGAAATACTAGTAACTAATGCCGCAATCGCCAATTTAATTCGAAATGATAAAGTCCATCAAATTGAGTCTGTCATGCAGACTTCAAGGGCTCAAGGTATGCAGACGCTAGAATCAAGTATAAAAGAGCTGGTACGTTCAGGTATTATTACTAGGGAGGCCGCACAGCCCTTTTTAAAGGATCCGGTGATGTAAAATGGCTCGTTTTAAATATTCGGGGAGAGACCGAAAAGGAAAAATGACGGGGACGATTAACGCCGAATCTAAACGTGATGCGATTGAAAAGCTCCGTGGTGATGGGATTCGCGTACTGGAAATGAACGAAGTCAAGGAAACAGCCTTAACCAAGGATATCTCATTTGGTAGTCCGGTTAAGCTCCAACACTTAGTTATCTATTTACGCCAGTTTGCCACTTTAATTAAAGCAGGAGTAACAATTGTTGATGCCACTAATATTCTTGCCGAGCAAACTGAAAGCAAAGCATTGAAGAAAGCACTTGTGGAAATTGAAGTCGAGCTCCGGATGGGGAAACCTTTTTCAGAGGCAGCTGAAAAACATAAGAAGGTTTTTTCATCGATGTTTATTAATCTGATAAAGGCTGGTGAAACAGGGGGAAACATGGAGGAAACCCTGGAAAGACTAGCAGTTTTTGTAGAAAAACAACATAGCACCCGTCAAAAATTAAAATCAGCTCTTTCCTATCCGATTGTCATCGGAATTGTGGCGATTGGTGTTGTCATCTTTTTATTAACATCAGTGGTTCCAACCTTTGTTGATATGTTTGCAGATATGCATGCTGAGCTTCCTGCGATTACAAAATTTGTTTTAAGCGCAAGTGAATTCATGCAAAAGTTTTGGTGGCTAGTTTTATTGTTAGTCATCGGTGTCGTGTTTGGTTTTGTTGCATTGAGGCGTAACCAAAAAACAAAATATTATCTGGACTATGCTGCACTAAGAATGCCGTTATTTGGGAAAATGCAGCAAAAAGCAGCGTTGGCACGTTTAACAAGGACATTGAGTTCTTTGTTTTCGAGTGGAGTCCCTATTTTACAGGCTTTGTCGGTTGTTGAAAAAGTAGTTGAAAATGAAGTAATCGCAAAAGTAGTTCGTGCTTCCAGAGATGAGTTAGGAAAAGGAAACTCGTTAACGGGACCGATGCGTCAGCATTGGGCATTTCCTGCATTGGTCACGCAAATGATTGCAATTGGCGAAAACACAGGTTCACTAGATGCAATGCTTTCCAAGGTTGCAGAATTTTATGAAAAAGAAGTAGAAAACAGCGCAGAACAGCTGAAAGCTTTGATAGAGCCACTGATGATCGTCTTTCTAGCAGGTATTGTAGGGGTAATTGTATTATCGATTATGATGCCAATGTTTGACATGTTCCAACATGTTGATCAATTGTAGAAAGGTGTAAAATTTGCATATTTTATTTGTCAATTTCTCGTGTATAATGAAAATTGTAAGCGAGGAAATTATTATATTATAAATATAAAAGGAGAGAGAGTACATGTTACAAAAAATGAAAAAACGCCTTAAAGAGCAAAAAGGTTTTACATTAATTGAATTACTTGCGGTTATCGTTATTTTGGGGATTATTGCGGCAATAGCAATTCCTGCTATTGGTGGAATAATTAATAATTCTAGAGCGGACGCTCATATCGCTAATGGATCACAAATGGTAAGTGCAGCTAAAATGGCTGTCGCTGCAAATGACCTTCCTGATACTGCCACAGGCGTTATTTCTGGTGCAGATGCCGCCTATACTATTACTATGGGTGATCTCGATACAAGGGGATTTTTAGATGCGATTATTGATCCTAGCAACAAGCCAGAAACCTATGATGAAGATGCAAGCTTTGTGACAATTACAAAAGCAGGAAACAAATTAACTTATACTGTTACGTTAACAGGAACACAAACTGCTCCAAAAACCTATTTGGATACTGATAATCCTGATACCGTAACAAGGGATACAGTGAAAGCAAACATGTAATACAATGTTAGTGAAGATAATAATTCTTTTCCTTTATGGTTCTGTACTTGGATCTTTCTACAACGTAGTAGGTCTCCGAGTACCAGCTGGACAATCAATCGTCTCACCAGGCTCAGCTTGCCCGAAATGCGGACACAAACTAAGAGCTTGGGAACTAATACCAGTCCTATCATATCTACTTCAAGGGGGGAAATGCCGCGTCTGTAAGACGGGCATTTCGCCCATTTATCCGATTATTGAGCTTTTGACTGGAGTACTGTTTGCTACAGCTCCGTTAGTGATTGGCTGGAACTTCGAATTACTTGTTGCTTTGACCTTGATTTCGTTATTTATTATCATCTTTGTATCAGATATTGCCTATATGATTATCCCTGATAAAGTCTTAATGGTGTTTGCAGGGCTTTTTTTATTGGAACGTATTTACCATCCACTCCTACAATGGTGGGACTCATTACTAGGAGCAGCGATTGGCTTTTTGCTTCTTTTAGCAATTGCTCTCGCCAGCAAAGGTGGCATGGGTGGTGGAGACATTAAACTGTTCGCACTCATTGGTTTTGTTGTGGGGGTCAAAACTTTATTTTTATCCTTTTTCTTATCAACCCTTCTAGGCGCTGTTATTGGACTTTTAGGAATGGCATTTGGGTTTGTTAAGAAAAGTAAACCGATTCCGTTCGGTCCGTTTATAGC
>CAURFY010000426.1:0-2782 GCA_963524115.1 uncultured Bacillus sp. | reverse complement strand
CCTTGGGCTGAAAAGGTTTACTCTCCAGGGCTAATCGCCCACCCACAATATGCCATTCAACAGAAACAAGCACTTAGTGCTGGAGCTGTTTTATCATTTGAATTAAAAAATGAAGAATTATTACGTTCCTTTATTTCAAAAGTAAAGATACCGGTTTTCGCCGTAAGTTTAGGCGCTGTCGAATCGATTCTTTCCTACCCTGCAAAAATGTCTCATGCTTCAATGCCTGAGAGTGAGAGATCACAGAGGGGTATTAGCAATAACTTGCTCCGTTTATCAGTAGGACTTGAAAATCCAGATGACTTAATTGCTGACTTTAAATCTGCCCTATATGATTATGCTCATAATCTTGTTGAGGTGAAGAAATTAGTTTCATTACCAAGCTAGAAAATCAGATCCTTATTGGTGACGGTGCGATGGGAACCCTGTTATATTCGTATGGGAAGGATATTTGTTTAGAAGAGTTGAATCTTTCTCGCCCGGAGCAGATCACTTCAATCCATCAGGCCTATATTGATGCAGGCGCCGATATAATCCAAACGAATACTTATGCAGCAAATTATTTAAAACTAGCACGATATGGACTCGAAGAATCAGTAAAAGAAATCAACACTGCAGCCATTCGAGTTGCAAAGCTTGCAGCAGGCGGTAAATCTTATATTCTTGGAACAATAGGCGGTAATCGCGGAATTAAGCCGCACAGCGTTCATATTGAGGAAATCAAGAAAAGCTTTCGTGAACAACTTTTTTCTTTGCTAGTAGAAGGTGTTGATGGCATTTTACTAGAAACATATTACGATAGAGAAGAAATAGAAGCTGTTTTAAATATTGCCAGACGTGAGACCGAACTACCAATCATTGCTCAACTTTCGATGCAAGAGGTTGGTTTCATGCAGGATCATACACCTATTTCAGAAGCATTAGGCCGACTCGAAGACCTTGGTGCAGATGTCATAGGTCTAAATTGTCGTCTTGGACCTCATCATATGCTTAAAGCCTTAGAAGAGGTACCACTCCCTAAACATTCCTATTTATCTGCTTATCCAAATGCTAGTTTGCCAACCTATACAGATGGAGTATTTCATTATGAGGGTGATGCCGAATACTTCAGGAAATCGGCGATGTTGTTTAGAGATCAAGGCGTCAGGTTGTTAGGAGGTTGTTGTGGAACAACACCAGAACATATCCGTGCTTTTGCCGAAGAGCTACGGAATGTAACTCCAATTACTGAAAAAACAAATAAACCGAAGCAACAAACTATCGTTATCAAACCAGCAGCATCCAAAAGAGATGTTCCACCCTTGCAGGATATTGTGAAGGAGCGACCTTCCATTCTTGTCGAGTTAGACTCTCCAAGAAAACTGGACACAACCCGTTTTTTTGCTGGGGCAAAGGCATTAAAGGAGGTAGGGATTGACGCCATTACTTTGGCGGATAATTCTCTTGCTTCACCAAGGATTTCTAACTCAGCCATTGGCCATTTAGTAAAGACAGAAATAGGCCTAAGGCCTTTAATCCATATTACATGTCGTGACCGAAATATCATCGGGCTGCAATCCCATTTAATGGGTCTTCACACCCTTGGATTGCATGATATATTGGCTATTACAGGAGATCCAGCCAGAGTTGGTGATTTTCCTGGTGCATCATCTGTATATGACGTTTCATCATTTGAATTAATTTCAATGATTAAACAATTAAACGAAGGATTATCTAGTTCTGGGAAAGACCTCGGGCAAAAAGCATCCTTTTCTGTTGCCTCAGCATTTAATCCTAATGTAAGGTCGTTGGAAAAGGCTGTTTTACGAATGGAAAAGAAAATTAAACACGGTGCTGATTATTTTATTACACAACCGGTTTTTTCAGAAGAAAAACTCTTGGAGGTTTATGAAGCTACGAGACATATTAACGTACCAATCTACATCGGCTTAATGCCGTTAACTAGCTATAAGAACACTGAATTTTTGCATCATGAAGTACCTGGTATAAAGATATCTGACTCCATCCGCGAACAAATGGCAAAATATAAAGATGACCCAAACCAAGCGACTCGGGAAGGTTTAGCGATCACCAAGGCATTGGTAGATACTGCCTTAGAACTTTTTAATGGGATTTATTTTATTACACCATTTCTACGCTATGAACTTACTGTGGAGTTAGCCGATTACACCAACAAGAGAATTGCTCATTTAACAAGGGGGAAATCAAATGTCCAGAGCATCATTCAATAATGAATTAAAAAAACGAATTCTTATTATGGACGGCGCAATGGGAACCATGCTTCAGCAAGCGAATCTGACCGCATTGGATTTTGGCGGTGACCAATACGATGGCTGTAATGAAAATTTGAATCTTACAGTTCCAAATGTTATCGAAGCAATCCATTTAGAATATTTGCAAGCTGGTGCTGACATAATTGAAACCAATAGCTTTGGTGCCACCAGTATTGTTTTAGAAGAATATCAGCTATCACATCTAGCCTATGAAATAAACAAAGCGGCTGCACTTATCGCACGACGAGCGGCTGACAAGGTCTCAACTCCTGAAAAACCACGTTTTGTTGCTGGCTCAATGGGACCAACTACAAAAACTTTAAGTGTAACTGGTGGAACCACTTTTTCAGTACTTGCTGAAAGTTATGAAGAACAAGCTATCGGCTTAATCGACGGAAAAGTTGATTTATTATTATTAGAAACGAGCCAAGATTTATTAAATGTAAAAGCAGGATTTATTGGAATTCAACGTGCTTTTGAAAAAACAGGAATTAAATTACCCTTAATCA
>CAURFY010000425.1:0-2789 GCA_963524115.1 uncultured Bacillus sp. | reverse complement strand
ACTTGGAATTGGTGGAGTAGGCTCCTTTGCGGCTGAAGCACTTGCAAGGTCTGGTGTCGGTAGACTACTGCTTGTTGATAAAGATAATGTCGATATTACGAATGTGAACCGACAAGTGATTGCATTATTATCAACTGTAGGCAAACCAAAGGCCGATTTAATGAAAGAACGGATTAAAGACATTAATCCTGAATGTGAAGTGATTTCCCTTAAAATGTTTTATACCGAAGAAACATACGAGGAATTTTTCAGCTATGGGCTTGATTTTGTGATTGATGCATCGGATACAATTATCTATAAAATCCATTTGATGAAGGAATGTTTAAAGCGTCATATTCCGATGATTTCTAGCATGGGGGCAGCCAATAAGATGGACCCTACTCGATTTCAAATTGCTGATATTTCAAAAACCCATACAGACCCACTGGCCAAAGTCATTCGGACTCGTCTCCGTAAAGAAGGAATTCATAAAGGAATCCCAGTGGTATTTTCTGATGAAAGTCCTATCGTTATTAGAGAAGATGTCCGCAAAGAGGTTGGAAATGATCAGGCAGTGATCCGGAAGGCACAAATGCCACCATCGTCAAATGCCTTTGTCCCATCTGTAGCCGGTTTAATCATGGCAAGCTATGTTGTTCGTCAGTTATTAGCTGGTATTAAAATTCAACGAGTTAAAGACGAAAAATAAGCTAGAAAAGCCCTCGAATGTTTTCGAGGGCCTTATACTATGTGTAAAACAGCTTGCACAATTTTGGATAAAAAGGTAAGTTGAAAAGGCGTAATACTCTTTAAAGAGAGAGGAGAAACGGTATGGAACCAATCGTCCAAATAGAAAATCTCACAAAAAGGATAAAGGGAAGAACCATTATCGATTCCATCAGTTTTCAAGTACATAAAGGTGAAGTATTCGGATTTTTAGGACCAAACGGGGCTGGGAAAACCACGACCATTCGGATGATGGTCGGATTAATGAACATAACATCAGGGGATATAAAGATTGCTGGTTTCAGTATTCAGAGTCATTTTGAAAAAGCAGTGCGGTCCATTGGTGCAATTGTTGAAAACCCGGAAATGTATAAATTTTTATCAGGTTATCAAAACCTGCGACAATACGCAAGAATGTCAAACAATGTCACCAATGAAAAAATAGACGAAATTGTTGAATTGGTGGGATTGACTGAGCGAATTCACGATAAGGTAAAAACCTATTCACTTGGGATGAGACAACGGCTTGGGTTAGCACAATCCCTTTTACACGATCCGGAGGTTTTGATTTTAGATGAACCAACAAACGGCTTAGATCCAGCTGGGATCCGCGAGATTAGAGATTATTTAAGATTACTTGCTAAAGAAAAAAATATGGCAGTGATTGTTTCAAGTCACCTTTTATCCGAAATGGAAATGATGTGTGATCGAATCGGAATCATTCAAAATGGAAAATTAATCGATGTTCAGCTTGTCCACGATTTTGTGCAAGGAACAGAAAAACTATTCGAGTTTGAGGTAGCTCCTGTTGAGCAGGCGATTAAACTCCTAGAAAATGTCTATCCTAACAGCTCAATTAAAAAAATTGACAACAGAATTACCATGCCACAAAATAAAAAATCTGTCCCTGATATGATAAAATTGCTGGTTAACGCCGATATTGAGGTTTTTGGGGTAAGGGAAATCACCAAATCGTTAGAGGATCGCTTCCTTGAAGTCACAAATGAAAAGGGAGGACAAATCCAATGATGTCTTTAATTCAAAATGAATGGATAAAGGTTTTTCGTCGCCCTGGTACATACGTCATGATTGGTCTGTTGGTGGTAATGATTTCAGTTGCTGCGGCTTTTATGAAATACCAACATCTAGATGATCAGCCAACGGAAAATGCCCGTTGGAAACAAACGCTTCAAACTGAAAACGATGCTCTTAAGAAACAAATGAAACAAGCAGAACAAGGTCCAATCAACCAAGTCGAATACTTTAAAAGGAACATCGCCATAAATGAATATCGGATTAAGCATAATTTATCACCGAATGAAGCCTATACATCATGGACCTTTGTGAATGATGTTTCACAGCTAATCGAGTTTGTCGGATTATTTACGATTACGATAGCCGCCGGTATTGTGGCCAGTGAATTTAGCTGGGGGACAATAAAACTACTATTAATTAGACCAATCAGTAGAGCGAAGATTTTGCTGTCAAAATATATTTCTGTTTTAATATTTGGAGTGTTTATGCTTATCCTATTATTTGGATTATCAACTGCAATCGGTGCCATTTTGTTTGGAGTCCCTGAGACTTCCTCGCCATATTTAAATTACTTTGCTGGGAAAGTAACAGAACAACCAATTTGGGTTCATCTCATCATTTTTTATCTGTTAAAATCGATTAATATGGTGATGTTAGCCACGATGGCATTTATGATTTCCGCGGTATTTCGTAATAATTCACTAGCGATTGGTTTATCATTATTCTTAATGTTTACTGGTGGCCAAATAACTGTCTTTTTAGCGATGAAGTATGAGTGGGCAAAATATATTTTGTTTGCTAATACCGATTTAACGCAATATTTTGAGGGGACGCCAGTCGTTGCAGGGATGACGTTGTCATTCTCAATCATCATGCTCCTGTTATATTTTTGCTTATTTCTATTTTTGTCCTATTTTGTATTCAAAAAAAGGGATATCGCGGCATAAAGAAGAGGCTGACATTTGGTCAGCCTCAGATTGTCGAGAAAGAGTAGTTTTCTCGGCAATTTTTTATTTAGCCTGCTAATTGGCCGGTTGATTTCCGCTCCA
>CAURFY010000424.1:0-2790 GCA_963524115.1 uncultured Bacillus sp. | reverse complement strand
TAAATTACGCAAGATTCATCAAAACGCAAAACGCCTTGGGGTAGAAGACAGAATTCATACTCATGCACTCGATGCTAGAAAAGTAGGAGAACTTTTTGAAAAAGAAAGTTTTGATGCAGTATTTGTAGATGCCCCATGTTCTGGTTTAGGCCTCATGCGCCGGAAACCAGATATAAAATACACAAAAAATAGTGAAGATTTAACAAAATTACAAATAATACAGTTGGAAATTTTAGCGTCAGTTGCTACAATGGTAAAGAACAGTGGAAAATTGATTTATTCAACTTGCACGATTAATAAAAGTGAGAATGAGGAAGTCGTTCTTAAATTTTTAGCCAATCATCCGGATTTTGAATTACAACCAATAGAAGAGTTTGGGTGTACTAATGAAAATCCGATGCTTACCATATTGCCGCATGAATATCACACAGATGGTTTTTTCATTGCAAGAATGGTAAGAAAATAGATTCGCAACAGGAGGGAAAATATGGAGATAGCCATCAAGAGTGACGTTGGGCAAAGACGTACGTTAAACGAAGATGCTGCCGGATATTTTTTAAATACTCAAAATGTGCCACTTATCGTTGTTTGCGATGGGATTGGCGGGCATAATGCTGGGGATGTAGCTAGTGCTATGGCATTATCTCATTTGGGAAAACGTTGGGAAGAAGAAAGTATTACGGATACAGAAGCGGCCTACCAATGGCTGGTTAAAAATATTCAGGCTGAAAATGATCGTGTCTTTCAGAAAGCAAACCAATATCGTGAATTGGATGGGATGGGGACGACAATTGTTGCAGCAGTAATCATTGATTCTGAATTATTAGTAGCAAATGTTGGAGACAGTCGAGCTTATTTATATCGCAATTTTCAAATTAAGCAATTAACGGAAGATCATACACTCGTACAAGAATTAGTGAAATCTGGAGAGATTACTGAAGAGGAAGCAAAAAGACATCCTCAAAGAAATATTGTTACTCAGTCTTTGGGAATTACTTTGAATGTCCAAATAGATTTTGTACGTGTGACTTTAAAAAATGAGGATACGATTTTATTATGTTCAGACGGATTGTCTAACATGTTAGAAGATCAATATATAAAAGAAATATTAGGTAATTATTCTGATGTAAATACACAAGCTCAAAAAGCGGTCTTAGCTGCTAACGAAGCAGGTGGACGGGATAATATTACCGTGGCGATTGCTAAATATTTGGTGAGAGAGGAGGTAGCATAATGTTTGAATCGGGGAAGACAATCGGAGGTCGTTATAAGATTCAGTCTCATGTGGGAACTGGTGGTATGGCCACAGTTTACTTGGCAAGAGATTTAATTTTAGAGCGGCCTGTTGCTGTGAAAGTACTTAGATTTGATTTTCACTCAAATGAAGCAGCAATGAGACGTTTTCAAAGAGAGGCACAATCGGCAACTCAATTAGTTCATCCTAATATTGTAGGAGTCTATGATGTAGGAGAAGAAAATGGAACCCATTATATAGTGATGGAATACGTCGAAGGAACCGATTTGAAAGAATATATTCGAGAAAGAGGGCCTCTACCACCACGAGAAGCAGTACGTATTATGACACAAATTGTTTCTGCTATAGAGGTCGCTCATCAAAATAGAATTATTCATCGCGACATTAAACCTCAAAATATTTTGATTGATAAACATGGTGATGTTAAAATTACGGATTTTGGGATTGCGATTGCATTATCGGAGACTTCGCTTACTCAAACAAATACGTTATTAGGATCTGTTCATTATTTATCTCCGGAACAAGCTAGAGGCGGAATGGCTACGATTCGAAGTGATATATACGCTCTTGGAATTGTTCTGTATGAATTGTTAGTTGGTGAGGTTCCTTTTGAAGGGGAGTCTGCTGTATCAATTGCCCTAAAACATTTTCAAGAACCACTTCCGCGAATTTCATTAATGTTACCAACGGTTCCTCAAAGCTTAGAAAATGTCGTTCTTAAAGCAACTGCAAAAGAACCTTTGGACCGTTATAATAGTTGTGAAGAGATGCTGGAGGATTTACGAACGTGTTTAAATCCTGAAAGGCTTAATGAACCGATGTTTAAACCCACTACATTGAATCAGGAAACAAAAGTTTTACAACCAATTGCTACAGGAGCCATACCTCGAAAAATCCCAACTTCGAGTAAAGAAGTTCCTGAAATTCAATTTGATGAAGAAAAGAAGCCTATTACTCAAGAGCCGAAGAAAAAAAGAAAAAAATGGCCTTGGATTTTACTACTTCTTATAACCCTTATTGGGGCAGCTGCCATTTTTGCATATATTCAATCTGCGCCAAAAGAGGTTACTATTCCAGATTTGAGTAAGTATACGGAAGCTGAAGCAAAAGTAAAATTGGCAGATTTGAATTTGGAAATTTCTGATGTTCAAAAAGTTAAATCAGATACCGTGGAAGAAGGAAAAGTGGTTGAAACTAATCCTAAAGCCGGAAGTAAGGTTAGAGAAAAATCAAAAGTAGTTTTAAAAGTTAGTGCTGGAAAAGGTACGGTGACGATTGGAAACTACGTTGGTAGTACGTTTGAGAAAGCAAAAGATGAACTTCAAAAATTAGGAATTGCTGTAGAAAAGAAAGAAATCTTTTCAGAAACCGTTGAAGCTGGTAAAGTCATCGAACAAAGTGTAGCAAAAGACCAAAAAGTTGTTGCTAAGGAAACAAAGATGGTATTGACTGTTTCTAAAGGAAAAGAACCTGTGAATTTGGTCAACTTAAAAGGGTATACCCGTTCAGGAGTCCAAGAATACGCTAAACAGAAT
>CAURFY010000423.1:0-2803 GCA_963524115.1 uncultured Bacillus sp. | reverse complement strand
ATCCGGTTTAATCATGTTTGCTGCAGTTTGTGCCCCTCTTAGCCCTACTTCCTCTTGAACAGTCGCTCCGGAGTAAAGAATATTAGGGAGTTTTTCATCCATTAGCTCTTGAAGCAACTCAATTGCTAAACCGCAGCCATAGCGATTATCCCATGCCTTAGCTAAAATCTTTTTATGATTAGCCATCGGTGTAAATGGACAAATCGGTAAAATTTGTTGACCTGGCTTGATGCCAATTTTGATCGCATCCTCACGATCGTCAGCACCGATATCAATTAGCATATTTTTAATATCCATTGGTTTATTTTTTGTTCCTTCATCAAGCAAATGGGGTGGGATTGATCCGATTACACCGATTATAGGACCACTATTTGTAATGATTTGGACCCGCTGTGCTAGTAATACTTGACTCCACCATCCACCAAGAGGTTGAAAACGAAGCATACCATTTTCAGTAACCGCCGTCACCATAAAACCAACTTCATCCATGTGTCCTGCCACCATAATGGTTGGACCTGTTGATGCGCTCTTTTTTATTCCAAAAATACTGCCAAGTTTATCTTGTACAACTTCATCACTATATTTACTTAATTTTTCTTTCATAAATTGACGAACTGCATGTTCATTACCAGGTGCTCCTGGTAGTTCCGTTAATGTTTGAAAAAGTTTTAACGTCTGTTCGTTCATTTTTTTTACTCCTTTTAATGAGTTTTATGTACACATTATGTATATGTTTATTCTACTGAAGTTTTTCACTTCATTCCACTTCTATAGTGATTTTTTCACTATAACATTAATTTTTTCTAAGATAAATGAACCTAATGATCATTTCTGGTATGATGGGAATTGAAAAGTTAACCAAATTAAAAAGTCTTAGATTTTATAAAGGTGGTGTTTTGTTTTGAATTGGAAATCTTTTTTAATGGGAGTTGGCTCTGGACTTGCTGGGGGAATAACAGCCTATTTCCTTTTTCAGAAGGGACACACCCAGACGGTTTCTCCTGAGAAAGTCCTTGAGAAGATAAAATCAACCTTTAAAGAACAAGGGCCGATCCTTGGTTCCTGGATTCACATGGAAGCCGAACCATATGTAAAAGATCAAATCCAATACCGTGTATATAAAGGCGGTATTTCCAAAAAAGTAGACGAAGCAACAAAACAATTTGAATTTATAGCCGACGCAACAACCGGAACCATCATATCAGTTTATCAGCTGTAAAAAAAACTGACCCCCGCTACTTTATCAATTTAAAGTAGCGGGGGTCAGGCACCCAATAGCACTTTACTGCGTTGCAGTAAATGAGTTTCTATCGGTATTTTACTTCGGAACGGAATATGCGATGGCCTTTTTTGGAGAATTTTTCTTCATATTCTGTCATGATATTTCCTTCAAAATTGCTGTTATGGAGATCTAGGCTGACATAGTGTAATAATAATCCATATTCAGAAAAGCTCTTTAGAGAGTATTCAAATAACCCCTGATTATCCGTTTTAAAATGGATTTCTCCTTGATTGATTAAAATTTCTTCGTACTGCTTCAAAAATGTTTTGTAAGTTAAACGACGTTTTGCATGACGGCTTTTAGGCCACGGGTCAGAAAAATTCAAATAGATCCGCTCTACTTCCCCTTTATCAAAAAACTCCGTCACATCAGCTGCATTTACATTAAGAAGCTTAATGTTTGGAAGCTCAGCCTCGATCAAACGATCCAACGCATCTACAACCACACTTTGTTGAACTTCAATCCCTAAATAATTAATTTCTGGATTAGCTTTCGCCATCTCCGCAATAAAACGACCTCTTCCAGTCCCAATTTCAATATGCAGTGGCTGAACCTTGTCAAATACACCATTCCAATTTCCTTTTAATAATTCTGGTGCTGAAATGACATACTGAGGATACTGTTCTAATTTATCTTTTGCCCATGGTTTATTTCGTAATCTCATTCGTGACACCCCTAAATTTATATACGTTTCAAACAATAGCATGGCTTAGTTCCAGTTGCAAGCTAAAAAAAGTTGATGCTTATTTTTTCAGATATATTCAGTTGTTACCCATGTATAAATCAAAAAAGGAACTCACAAATTAAGAGTGAATTCCTTTATGAAAGGACGGATTTAAATGCCATTAGATCATCAAGATCAAGTAAATTTATTAAAAGATATCTTAAACAATCATCAATCGGATTGTTGTGGTTCTGTCTCAGAATGTGAACAATTAGAACGATTGGTCAAATCGCTGATGGTAAATTCTAGTATAAATAATGAAGTTAAAACCGTTTTACAAGAAATTTATGATTACAGTCAACACGGTGCACAAACACAAAATCTAGATCAACATATTGAATCCAACCAACAACGCTTATCAGAATGGGTTAGTGATATTGACCAATACTCTTAAAGGATAAAATCTAAGTATTCAATCCATCTTTTCATTTCTGGAAATCGAGCTTTCGTTTTATGCCATTGAATGGAAGATAAGGTGTGAGCTAATACATACCACTTCATTCTAAGCTTTAAATGGTCTGTAGCCTGAATTCCATAGAGTTCAAGCCAATTTTGCCACTCATTCTTAGGAATATACCAGTATAATAACAATCCTAAATCAATGGCTGGATCACCAATCATTGCCCCGTCCCAATCAATTAGGTACAGCTGGTTGTTATCGCCAAGCAACCAGTTGTTATGATTTACATCTCCATGGCAAACGACGTTCTGATCACACCCGACTTTGTGAACCTCCATTGCCAAAAACTCAGTAGACTTTTTCACAGAAGGAATTTGCATTAAATCTTGGTCTAATC
>CAURFY010000422.1:0-2805 GCA_963524115.1 uncultured Bacillus sp. | reverse complement strand
GTAAGGAAGTTGCCTTGAATGGCATTCGAGTGAATGCTGTTGCCCCAGGAGCGATTAAGACAGACATGCTGAAACATTTTGATGAGTCAGAACTGGAGATGTTGAAGGGAGATATCCCTGTTGGGAAATTGGGGACACCAGAACATATAGCTGAGGGTGTGACATTTTTGTTGTCTGAAAAATCTTCTTACATGACTGGCCAGGTATTAGCAATAAATGGTGGTTGGTACATATAATAAAATTTCTTTTATTAAGCTGGTGCATATTTTTTTGCGGATTTAGCAAACTAATTAGGACTACTTTTAAAGGAGGTTTTACGATGTCTGTTTTAGATAATTGGTCACAATGGAAGGATTTTTTAGGTGATCGCCTTAATCAAGCTGAGAACACTGGGATGGATAAGGGAGTTGTAACTGACCTTGCCTACCAAATAGGTGATTATTTAGCAAAACAAGTTGAGCCAAAAAACGAACAAGAAAAAATTCTATCTGACCTATGGTCTGTTGCTTCTCCAGAAGAGCAACATGCTATTGCTAACATCAAGGTGAAACTAGTTCAAACTGATGGAACACAGTGAGATTTAAAAAAAAAAAGAGAGGGATTTCCTCTCTTTTTTTTATATTTTTTTTCCCTCAGTAAGTAAAAATCTTAATTTTTGACTGCTTTTGGGTTTTTCCTTTCATCTTCAACCAAAATCATTTATTATAGTACCTAGATGAAAAAAGAGGAATATATTTCTTGACCAGATAAGGAGGGTTTTTGTGGAAAAGAAAGAATGGTATTTGGAATACGAAATACAGAAAAACCGTCCAGGTTTACTAGGTGATATATCCTCATTGTTAGGTATGTTATCAATTAACATCGTCACGATTAATGGGATTGAGGGACGACGTGGATTACTGATTAAGGCAAAGGACGACGAACAAATTTTGCGTTTAGAGTCAATTTTAAATACGATGGATACAATAAAAATAATTAAGCTTCGCGAGCCAAAACTTCGCGACCGATTAGCGGTTCGTCATGGTCGGTACATCCAAAGAGATGCGGATGATAAAAAAACATTTCGGTTTGTTCGTGAGGATCTTGGAATACTTGTAGATTTTATGGCAGAATTAATGAAACAAGAGGGACATAAACTGATTGGTATTCGTGGGATGCCACGTGTTGGAAAAACAGAATCAATCGTAGCGGCAAGTGTATGTGCTAGCAAAAGATGGCTGTTCGTTTCTTCTACACTTTTAAAACAAACCATTCGCAATCAATTAATCGAGGAAGAATATAATGAAAATAATTTGTTCATCATCGATGGAATTGTTTCAACAAGAAGAGCAAATGAAAAACATTGGCAGCTTGTTCGTGAAATTATGAGAATGCCCACTGTAAAAGTAGTAGAACACCCGGATGTTTTTATCCGAAATACTGAGTACACGATGAATGATTTTGATTATATTATCGAATTAAGGAATAAACCTGATGAAGAGATTACATATGAACTAGTTGAGGATAAAAATATGTTCTCTGCCTCTGATTTTGGAGGATTTGATTTTTAATATTGGTGGTGTTTGCATTGACAGAGTTGGGTAATAAATTGAAGGAAGCACGGGAAGCTAAGGGATTAAGTTTGGACGATTTACAAGCCTTAACAAAAATTCAAAAACGATACTTGCAGGGAATCGAAGAAGGAAGTTACTCGATGATGCCCGGCAAGTTTTATGTGCGTGCATTTATAAAACAGTACGCGGAAGCAGTTGGTATTCATCAGGAAGAATTATTTGAACACTACAAGGAAGATATCCCATCGGCTTACGACGACAAATTGCCTGAGCAAATATCTCGTGTTCAGACGAAAAAAACGATACCCGTTGGAACTTCTAAAGTATTTGATCTTTTTCCGAAAATTCTTATTGGTGTTTTTATTATCGGAGCGATTGCCCTTGTATATTATTTTCTCCAGCAAAATGCAGATGGAAAAAGTAAGGACAAGGTCACTGAAGATCCACAAACTGTGACTATAGAAGAATCTGCCAATTTAAAAACTAATTCCAAAAAAGATACGGTAGATAAAAAGAATCAGAAAAAAGAAACAAATAAAAAGAGCACAAACACTCCAAAGAAAACGGAGAAGGAAGAAACAAAACCCACTCAAGAATTAGCCGTTGTGACTTCACAAGGAAGTGAAACGACATACGATTTGAAAAATGCCACTAAGTTTGAGTTGAAGGTCGTTACAACAGGTGAAACATGGGTAAATATATTAAATGGCAAAGGCTATTCCTTTTATCAAGGCATGCTTAAAGTTGGGGCTAATGAAAGCAAAACATTCGACCTTTCGAAGGAAACCGAAGCAGTTATTGTTGTTGGTAGATCCTCTGATACCCAAATTTATGTAAATGATCAAAAGGTTGAATATGCTGTTCCACCGACTGAGGAAGTACGCCAAGATATTACGATTCGCTATGTTCCAACGAATGAATAGTCATCGCCTGATGACTATTTTTCACTTTTTTATATATAGAGCTTTTTGGAGGGAAAGAAAATGAATTTACCAAATAAAATTACCGTTTCAAGAATATTAATGATCCCCGTATTCCTTATTGTGGTACTAGTACCATTTTCTTGGGGCAACATGTCACTATTGGGGGTTGAGCTTCCCATAACCCATTTTGTAGCAGCACTCATATTTATACTTGCCTCAACTACAGACTGGGTGGACGGCCATTTTGCAAGAAAATATAATATGGTAACAACGTTAGGAAAGTTTTTGGATCCACTTGCAGATAAACTGTTGGTTTCTGCAGCATTAAT
>CAURFY010000421.1:0-2823 GCA_963524115.1 uncultured Bacillus sp. | reverse complement strand
TCCAGCCTAAATAGTCACTACCTGCTCCTGTTTGCTCATGTAAAGAATGGTGAGCAACTTTAACGAAATCCCTTAAATATGTAACCTCATGCTCTCCAAAAAATTGAAGGGCTTTTGAGTAATCAAAACGAACATGTGTCATGTATGATCCTCCGTATTTTTTTTATTCTTTTTCACTTTAACGAATGGAGCTCGGTTTATCAAGAATCATTCTCCATTGTAAGCGTGGCCAAAGTGAAAACATTTTTACAATGTTCAACATGACCATTGTGATTCTAAGTAAATCTTGTCATATTTTATAAGGATGCCCGATATATTGACAAAACATCTTCTTTATTTAATTGTTTAAACTTACCAAATTCTCCGTTAATCATCGCTTTATCAGCCATGATATCTAACTGACTATCATCAATTCCATAGTCACCCAATCGTGTTGGGGCACCAAGACTACTCCAAAATTCACGAAGCTTTTCAATTCCCGCTAAGCCTACTTCTTCGGCACTTTTCCCAGTGGCATCTATTCCAAAAACACGTTCAGCCAGTTGGGCAAACCGCTCGGGCTTTACTTTTAAATTATGTTTCATCCAGTTTGGGAATAAAATAGCAAGACCACCGCCATGTGGAATATCATAAACAGCAGAAACCGAATGTTCAATATTATGCGTTGCCCAGTCTCCATTGTATCCCATTGAAAGCATTCCATTTAAGGCCATTGTCCCATTGTATAAAATGGTGGCTCGATGGTCGTAGCTTTCCAGGTTTTCCAACAATTTTGGAGCTGTTTCCATTGTTGTGATCAACTGTGCTTCACACATTCTGTCCTGAAGCAAAGTGTTTTCTTCTAAATGGAAATAGTGTTCTAATACATGAACCATCATGTCAACTATCCCATAAACCGTTTGATTTAGAGGTACAGTATAAGTATGAACAGGATCTAGGACCGAGAACTTCGGAAACACATACGGGCTTCCCCAACCGTATTTTTCATTGGTTTCCCAATTCGTAATAACGGAACCAGCATTCATCTCAGAACCAGTTGCAGCAAGAGTAAGCACGGTTCCAAGTGGAAGGGCACTTTTGACGACTGCTTTCTTTGTAATCAAATCCCAAGCGTCACCCTCATACTTCGCTCCAGCAGCTATCGCCTTTGTACAATCAATAACACTACCACCACCGACAGCCAACAAGAACTCGATTCCCTCGCTTTTACAAATCTCCACACCTTTGCGGACTGTAGAAATTCTCGGATTGGGCTCAACTCCACTTAGCTCAAAAATCTCTGCTCCAACTTGTTTGAGATATTGAATCGTTTTATCGTATAAACCGCTTTTTTTTATACTTCCTCCACCGTAAACAAGTAATACCTTTTTCCCGTATTGTGGTATTTCCGTAGTTAGAATTTCAAGTTGACCTTTTCCAAATATTAATTTTGTTGGATTCCAATATGTAAAACTATCCAATTTATTCACCTTCCTCGTTCAATATTATTATCTATTTACGTGTAAAATGTAAAGAATTTACTATATCAATAAAATATTTCTTATAATTTATTTGATGATGAATAAAATTTTTCTCTGTGTATCAATCTAACAGTGTATTCATTTAATAAGGAGGAGTTATGATGAGTGCGATTCAGCGTATTGCACTGGTTCTTACGATTATCGGCGCTATTAATTGGGGGTTAATTGGGTTTTTCCAATTTGATCTTGTTGCCTCAATATTTGGCGGACAAACTTCAGCATTATCACGGATTATTTATGGATTAGTTGGTATCGCAGGCTTAATTAACTTAGGACTGCTTTTCAAGCCTAGTGAAGAAGTCGCAAGAGAACCAGAAACCCGTCCGACTAGGTAAAGCGCAAAACCCCGTTTGATTTCAAACCGAAAAGGAAAAGGGATGACTATATATTCTGGTCGTCCCTTTTCATTGTTATCATTAACCCAATACGGTTTTGATTCGTTCAATTGCCCAGTCTAGCTCTGGTTTTGTAATGATTAACGGTGGAGCGAATCGTATCACCGTTTCATGCGTTTCCTTACAAAGAAGGCCTTCTTCCTTTAACTTTTCACAATATTTACGAGCAGGCTCTCTGAGTTCAACACCAATAAACAAACCCTTGCCACGTACCTCTTTAATCATAGGATTATCGATTTCTCTTAACTTGGAAAGGAAATACTCCCCTAATTCAAGCGAACGGTCGGCCAGTTTTTCTTCTTCTGTAACCTCAAGCGCTGCCAAAGAAACGGCACATGCCATTGGGTTACCGCCAAAGGTGGAACCATGTGAACCTGGGTTAAAAACCCCAAGGATATCATTGCTCGAAACAACACAGGAAATCGGGAACACGCCACCACCGAGAGCTTTTCCTAAAATAAACATATCCGGATCAACATCTTCCCAATCACATGCAAACATTCTCCCTGTTCTTCCTAAGCCTACCTGGATTTCGTCAGCAATAAATAAAACATTATTATCTTTGCACAAATTAAATGCTTGTTTTAAGAACCCAGCTGGTGGAACAATAATTCCCGCTTCCCCTTGGATTGGCTCGATTAGAAAAGCAGCAGTGTTTGGGGTTATCGCTTGTGCCAGCGCTTCCAAATCACCATATGGAATCAGCTTAATGCCAGGAAGCAATGGTCCAAATCCACGTTTATATTCTTCTTCTGATGACAATGATACCGCCGTCATCGTCCGACCGTGGAAATTGCCGATACTTGCAATAATTTCAGCTTGGTTATCTGGGACACCTTTTACATCATATGCCCAACGACGAGCTGCTTTGACAGCTGTTTCAACCGCTTCTGCACCCGTATTCATGG
>CAURFY010000420.1:0-2838 GCA_963524115.1 uncultured Bacillus sp. | reverse complement strand
TCAGTACCCTTTTCCAAAATGGTTCGGAAAGCCACATCGATTGCTTCGCTAGCGCCAGTAGTGATTATTACTTCTGTTTCTGGAATATATGAAACACCATATTTTTCTTGGTAAAAATTTGCTGCAGCCTGACGTAACTGAATAGTACCCGCATTATGAGTATAAGAAGTAAAATTCTCATCAATTGCTTTTTTTGCAGCCTCTTTGACATGACTTGGCGTCGGGAAGTCCGGTTGTCCAATTGTTAGGGAAATCATATCTTTGGTGTCTGCAACCATGTTAAAGAATTTCCTGATTCCGGATATTTCGATTTCTTTTACATTTTTATTGATTAAATGTTCCACTATTTTTCATCCTTCCGAAATGGTTATTCATTATTTTACCATGTTCCCGGAATTCAATGTCTAATAAATACAATATAATAATAGTAGCACACAAGTGGAATAATGGGATTATTTGAAAGGGAAATGCGGGGTGTCACTATGATTCGAACATGTGCGATAAAAGATGATGAAATAATTTACGATATTCCTTTAGCAGAAATTAAGCATGTAGACATAAAATGGTTTTGGGTTGATTTTGTCAATCCTACTGAACAGGAAGCTAGTTTATTGAAAAGTTTTTTTAAGTTTCATCCCTTAGCAATTGAAGATTGCTCAGATGAGTTCATCCAAAGGCCAAAGCTCGATTTTTATGAAAACTACATATTCGTGGTGGCCCATGCCATTAATCAAGTGACTCTTAAACCGTATGAGGTCGATTTGTTTGTCGGTGATCAGTTTATTGTCACTCATCAAGAAAGACCTGTCCGTGACTTAAATAATTTATGGGATAAAATGAAGAAAGATAAAAGTCTTATGTTGGGACCATTTTTTATTATGCATGCGATTATTGACCTGCTTGTTGATGATTATTTTGCACCAGTATACCGAATCGAGGAACAGTTAAATTCGATTGAAGATAATACTAATCAAGAGAGTGTTCAGCTGCTAATTGAAAAATTATTCGATATTCGTTCTGACTTATCTAAGCTTAGAAGAACCATCCTACCTATGAGTGATTTGCTATATAGAATTATCCATTCAGAACGATTAAATCATTTGAAGGAACACAAATTATATTTTTATGATGTTCAAGACCATTTATTAAGATTAGTCGAAATGTTAGAATCCTACCGGGATTTTTCCTCCGACATTCGCGATAGCTATCTATCGGTGAATTCTAATACAATGAACAGTATCATGATGACGTTAACCGTTATTACAACGATTTTTATGCCTCTCACGTTTATAGTAGGGGTGTACGGGATGAATTTTGTCCATATGCCTGAGCTCCAATGGAAGTACGGTTATTTTATTATTTTAGGACTAATGGGTTTAATTGCCCTTCTCATGTTTTATTATTTCCGTTCTAAAGGCTGGTTCACGATAGGAAAAGTGAACGAACGTAAAAAGAGAAAAATAACTTAACCTAACTTCAGCCTTAATTCCTGTCAATCGCAAAAAAATAGCAGTCCAATTCATATGAATTGGACTGCTATTTTTTGCTGATTATTTCGACACTTTTCTTAGTATCCATATGCCCAGTCTACTTCTTCTGCATGCCATAATACCGGAGAAACCGCGCCGAAATCAACCATTTTGTTTTCAACTTTACAATTGCAGTGATCGCATCCGCATTGTTCCTTTAGTGTTTCATAAACGATTTGATCAACGTTTTCAATAAATGTTACTTTTTGATTTGGTTGAAATAGGATGGCTGTTCCTTTCATCAAATATCGCTCCCTGTTAACATAGTGACCATAAACCGATTTGTGAACCTTACATATATAGACTCACTTGGCAAATTGTTCCGATTTCCTCTTTATGATTGTATTGTATTCCTGTTTACCTGAAAGGTCTAGGTGATAGTGGCAACGTTCACAAAACTATCAATAATTGTTAAAAAAATCACAATTATTACACTGAAATGTTACTAAGTGGTGAACGCAAAGAATGATTTGTGTATAAACAAAAAACAGGTGGTCAGGACGATAGTCCAATGATTCACCCGTTTTTTTGTGATAATACCGGCAATATATAAGCTTGTCCTAATCGATTGTGTCTGAATAAAAAAGGGATGAATAAATTTTAAAAATAACTTTCGCCTAGTCTTTTAAATTGTGGCTTTTGATTTTGCCGGGGTTTTTTGTTTTCCGGCCCTTCATTTTCTTTTATTCCCGTGTAGGCTTGTAATAATTGTTTGGCAATGGCCAGTGGGAGTCTTGTTTTCGGATTCTTAACTTGGTCATTTAACTTCCCTAAATGGGGGAGATGAGTGAAATCTTCCTTTGATGGGGGAATATGAAAAGAATAATCTCCACTTACTACTAACACATCAGATTGCTGTTGACTAAGCTTTGGATTTCCTGAAAAGTGAAGTCCCACTTTTTTTGCCTTTCCTTCATAAAGCATCTTCTTTAAAGCTTCATGTTTTAACTTATATAAATACTTTGGGTTTGGGGCTGTTTTTGCATGCCGATTAACAATGAAGATCGCTTGCGAGAGGTTTTCAACTGTCGGTACCAGTTTTTGAGGGTTAATACTTCCCAGGTTCAATGTAATAATCTCCTTTCAAAGGGTATATCTCATTATAACCTTTTTATAGGTCAAATGGAATGCCGTTTCATTTGACCTATAAAAAGGAATATAAAAAAGGAAGCGAGTCATGCTTCCTTTTATAGAAAGTGGTTTGAAAATGAGAAACATACCAATTGGAATCTTTATCTAAAATCCATTTAATATGGTCGTATTGGACCGGGGTATCCACCGTATCCATATGGACTTGGATATGGTGGAT
>CAURFY010000419.1:0-2840 GCA_963524115.1 uncultured Bacillus sp. | reverse complement strand
CCTTGATTCCATGCTCAAATGCATATATATAGGCATACATCTTAGCTTGAGCCCAATGCATCGGTGATCCATCCACTTCCAACTGTTCAAGTGGTTGTGTGGAGGATTTAATTTCGTCAACCGTTACCGATTTATCCCTAAATAACAGCCCATCACATCTTCCATCAATGCTAAAGTTTAGGCCTTCATATGGAATTTCAACACGAAGATAGACTTCTTTTAAATCTCCCTCGTCATATGTTTTTTGAATTTTTTGATGAATCTTCGTTCCTTCTGTAAGTGAAGATTGTGAGCGAAAACGGGCATCAATACTTCCACTTCTGAACACATGTTCCACTAGAGTTCTGACAGATATTTGAATATTGTTTGACACAAAATCACCTTCTTGATTCATCACACACAAGAATATTTGTTCGTCTTTTAAGTATAACAGAAAACTTTAAGGATTGATTCATTTAATCAATTTGACATTTTTAAAAAAAGTAGTATATTAATATTCTTGTGTAACATTTTTTTAGTTTTCTTAAATTGTTAAATAACTGTTCATATTTTACTGTTATGTTAAGTTCTAGATTATTCTGGTCTAATTTCAAATCAAAATGACTTTAAACATCAAAGGTGGGTGCAAAAATGACTAGCTTATTAAAAAGGTGTCAAGGTGTTTGCAATAAATATATGGGCTTTTTCTTTTTGGCTGTATTCTTCCTTTGGATGAAAACATATATTGTTCAATTAACACAGTTTAACCTAGGAATTGAAAATTCTATCCAGAAACTTCTTTTATTCATTAATCCGTTGGGTTCTACTTTATTATTTTTAGGATTGTCACTATTTTTTAAAGGAAGAAAAAAGTATATCTGGTTGATTGTCCTAGACTTCCTTTTATCATTACTTTTATATGCAAATGTGTTATATTACCGATTCTTTAATGATTTTATTACCTTACCGACTTTAACTCAGACCCAAAATTTTGGAGATGTTAGTGGTAGTGTTGGTTCTTTATTAAAACCATATGACATTTTTTTCTTTTTGGATGTTATTGTTCTAATCGTATTAGTATCTTTTCGTTTTGTAAAAATTGAGGTTAAAGACATGAATCGCCAAAGGATAGCTGCTTTATTTTTATTCGCCCTTGGAATATCAAGTGCAAATTTGGGTTTAGCAGAGGCTGACCGTCCTCAACTATTAACAAGAGGATTTGACAGAAATTATATCGTGAAATATTTAGGAATGTATAATTACACCATTTATGATGCTGTTCAAAGTACAAAGGCATCTGCACAAAGGGTTTTAGCAGATAGCAATGACATCACTGAAGTCATTAACTATACTCAATCTAACTATGCTGAACCCAACCCAGCTTACTTTGGTGCTGGGAAAGGAATGAATGTTATCTATTTACATCTTGAATCGATGCAAAACTTCCTTATTAATTACAAATTAAATGGTGAAGAAGTCACACCGTTTTTAAATTCTTTAACGAGTGAAAAAAACACCTTTTATTTTGATAACTTTTTCCATCAGACAGCCCAAGGTAAAACGTCTGACGCCGAGTTTATGTTAGAAAATTCACTATTTGGATTACCACAAGGTTCTGCTTATACAACAAAAGGTTTAAATACGTACCAAGCTGCTCCAGCCATACTAGGTCAGCAAGGTTATACATCTGCTGTGTTCCACGGAAATTCTGGAAGCTTTTGGAACAGGAATGAAATCTATAAATCGTTTGGATTTAATAAATTTTTTGATTCAAGTTACTATAAAATGGATAATGAAG
The DNA here is from genome assembly GCA_963524115.1 of uncultured Bacillus sp. Taxonomy (GTDB): domain Bacteria; phylum Bacillota; class Bacilli; order Bacillales; family Cytobacillaceae; genus Bacillus_BU. Next base: position 1,063 of record CAURFY010000419.1, on the reverse strand, counting down.
ATCAAGCAGAGTATGGTCTAATGGATAAGCCCTTCTATGAGCAATCCATTCCACTCTTGGAATCATTACCACAACCATTTTATACAAAGTTTATAACCGTTTCGAATCATTTTCCATACCCGATTAATGAAAAGGATGCGACGATTGCACCTGCAACAACCGGCGATTCATCTGTCGATTCGTACTTCCAGACAGCACGATATGCAGATGAAGCTTTAAAGCAATTCTTTGTATATTTGAAGAAATCTGGTTTATACGATCATTCCATTATTATTATGTACGGCGACCATTATGGAATTTCAGAAAATCATAATGAGGCAATGGCGCAAATTCTTGGAAAAGAGATTACCCCTTTTGAAAATGCCGGTTTACAACGCGTGCCTTTATTCATACGGGTACCAGGGATGGATGGTGGAATCAATCACACATATGGCGGTCAAACAGATCTACTTCCAACACTTCTGCATTTGCTAGGAACTGATACAAAGAATTATATCCAGTTTGGTTCAGATCTATTATCTGAACAGCACAATGATCTTGTTGCTTTCCGGAATGGTGACTATGTGAGTTCGACCATCACGGCGATTGACGGGAAATTCTATGATTCAAAAACCGGACTGGAACTAGCGAAGGATAAAACTGAACAGGCTAATAAATTTAAAGAAAGTGTAGAGCATAAATTAGCTCTTTCTGATGAAGTAGTAAATGGCGATTTATTACGTTTCTACACTCCAGAAAACTTTGTTCCTGTTGACAGAACACAATATAATTATCAAGCCACCCAAGAAAAATCCAATCAATAAGTAAATAAACTGAAGGCTGTCTGAGTTCGTTTTCTCAGACAGCCTTCTTTGTTATCAAACATGATGTTCCTGGTTATGGTAATTAAACTTTTGCGAATTCCTCCACTAACTCTTTAAACCGTTTTAAGGAATTTGCAATAGGAGTTGGAGAAGTTAAATCCACACCTGTCTTTTTTAACAACTCAAGCGGGTAATCAGAACTGCCGCCTTTTAGGAATTCTAAATATGAGTCGAGGGTTTTTTTATCTCCTTCGAGAATT
>CAURFY010000418.1:0-2847 GCA_963524115.1 uncultured Bacillus sp. | reverse complement strand
CATCCGTACTATATTGACTAATGAGCTTTGCTAGTTGTTCCCTATCAATCGCGGCATAATGATCATTCGAAGTATTGGTTCCCATTACTGGCTTTCTAGAATGTCGTACATAACCAAAATCTTCGCTTTTTTCCCGAAATGATTTTTTATCCCCTTCGTTATAAAGCTCAGCTCTTTCATTATTTACATTTATGGTGTTACCGCTTTTCTTGTAAATCCCCTGATTACTTTGGTCCGCTTGGTTATTTGCACATCCAGTTAAGGAAATCAGTCCGCAAACGCCAGCAATAATTAGGCCTTTTTTCATGTAATCCACCTCCTCATGTTTAGAATGACCCAGAAACTGTGTTTTTCTCTTAGTAATTGATGGGGAATCAGTTATAATTTAAATAAGATGAATTTTTTATAAAAAGGAATGACTTTAAATGAGAGGTGAATTTTTTGATTTGTATTAATAATGTTTGTTATGAAGTTATTGAAGACGAACGAACGGGTTTTAATGAAGAAGCCTTTAGGGGAAGGTATAGTGATATTTTAAGCAAATACGATTACATTGTTGGAGATTGGGGTTATGGTCAACTTCGCCTACGCGGTTTTTTCGACGATCAGAATCAAAAGGCTTCTTTTGATACAAAAATTAGTACATTAACGGAATACTTATATGAGTACTGTAATTTCGGATGTGCTTATTTTGTCATGAAAAAAGTGAATAAATAAAAAATAGGTCAGATATAATGAATCTGACCTAAATGTTTTACATACTAGCTTTTGGGGTTGAAACTTGATTAAAATGTTTCATAAAGAAATGCCCTTAATTCTGATGCTTCTTCTTCAGTAAACTGGAAGATATGTTCTAAATAGCCCTCTTCTTCGAGGTCATCAGGACCAATAATGGCAAAACGACTTCCTTGTAAATCTAACAGTAATTGTTTACCATAGAACCGTCCAGATTGAACGATTGCAAGGTCAAACCTTTGTGTATCACCAACAAAACTGACATAACGTGTTTTTGATTCTTCTTTTTCATCATATAAAAAATAGCGATGCGTCATAAAGACCTCCTGGGTAATGCTTAGTGAGATAAATTCGTACATATTCCTATCTTATCAAATTTTTCAATTGTTAAAAAATAATCAGTTCTGAAAGGGTGAAATTGTCATGTATTTTATTGACCGAGAAAAAATTGAGTCTATTCTAGTTTACTTAGAAAAACAAATTAACCTGTTTGAACGGACACAGAAATGGGAGACTCCAGTTGAAATAGCGGCTTTGGAACGTATACCTCATATCATGATAGAAGCAATATTGGATGTTGGAAATGATATTATCGATGGATTTATCATGAGGGATCCTGGGAGTTATGAGGATATAATCGAGATTTTAACAGATGAGAAAGTGGTTTCTGAAGAGGTCAGTCTAGGCCTTAAAACAATCATTCCATATCGAAAAATACTTGTCCAGCACTATATGGAAATATCCCATGAAGCGCTTCAACAGGATTTTTCCGATACGTTACCAATCTTAAAAAAATTCGCACCGATGGTAAGACAGTATCTTGAAACTGAACTTAGCCCCGTATCTGCTTTTAAAAAATAGGATCTGTTAATGCTAAGTGTCGTTTTTAAACACATTGTTGATTGGAGCGGAAAGCGAAGTGCCTGTAGCGGAAATCAACAGACAAGTTTAACACAGCCAAAAAACAAATCAAAATAAACAATGCTTCCAGTCGTTTGGAAGCATTGTTTTGTCTAGAAAAGGGGCGGAGCGCCGCAAAAATGTATCAATGTTTCTGATTTAAGTGGAAAATATATGTTTATTGCATGGAATAGGTGTAGCGAAGCTCTGCTCACACCGCCTTTATTAGGTTAGGGTGGTGCTTTGAATGTATTTTCGCGGTATATGGTGGCGTGAAACGCCATTCTAGTTTTGTCTGGAACAACACGAAGATTAGGAGTGAGAAATGGTGAAAAAATACAGTGGATATTTAATTGATTTAGATGGAACCATGTACCGGGGGACTGAGAGAATCGTTGAGGCAGTCCAATTTGTTAAAAAGCTTCATGACAAACAAATACCCTATTTATTTGTCACAAATAATTCATCCAGGACACCTGAACAAGTAGCTGAAAAATTAAGAGAGTTCGACATACCAGCAGAGGAAAAGCAAGTATTTACAACTAGCCAGGCAACGGCAAATTTTATTAGTGAAAAAAATCCTGTAGCAAGAGTTTATGCGATTGGAGAAGAAGGGATTCAAACAGCACTTGAACAAAAGGGCTTTCATACAGCAGGGGAAGATGCTGATTTTGTGGTCGCAGGAATTGACCGTGACATCAGTTATGAAAAACTTGCCGTCGCTTGTTTAGCGGTTCGAAATGGGGCAACCTTTATTTCAACAAATGGAGACATTGCGATTCCAACGGAAAGAGGATTGTTACCTGGGAATGGTGCGCTTACATCGGTTATCACAGTTTCTACGCAAACGCAGCCAATCTTTATCGGAAAACCAGAGTCGATTATCATGGAACAAGCATTGAAGGTGTTAGGAACGAAAAAGGAAGAGACGTTAATGGTTGGGGATAACTACGACACAGATATTCTAGCAGGGATAAATGCAGGGTTGGACACTTTACTTGTCCATACTGGTGTAACTTCGAAGGAGCATCTAAAAGGATATGCTAATCAGCCAACCTATGTTGTGGATTCTTTAGCAGATTGGTTGGAAGTTTAGGAAGGGTTTTGCAGGGGGAATCCAGGATACAGAGGGATTCCTCCTGGTGTAGTTTTTCCTAGTTCATGGTGGATGAGGAGCGGTTGATTTCAATCAACATTTGCTGCTCTATGGGC
>CAURFY010000417.1:0-2862 GCA_963524115.1 uncultured Bacillus sp. | reverse complement strand
ACCCATTAGGAAGAGAACTGAAAGAGAAATTCACCAATATGGGGTTAGAAATTCGCGAAACTACCTCACATAATCAGATTCGTGGTATTCCAGGTGATAATGAGCTACAGCAATATCGAAATGCCAAGTCCACACTTGTAGTGGGTGTTAGAAGAACGTTGAAATTTGATACATCTAAGCCATCGGCAGAGTACGCAATTCCGCTTGCCACTGGCTGCATGGGTCACTGTCATTATTGTTATTTACAGACCACTCTCGGCAGTAAACCATACATCCGTACCTATGTGAATTTAGACGAAATATTTGCCCAGACGCAAAAATATATCGAAGAGCGAAAACCGGAAATCACTCGATTTGAAGCAGCTTGTACCTCAGATATCGTTGGAATAGATCATTTAACACATTCCTTGAAAAAAACGATTGAGTTTATTGGGCAAACGGAATTAGGAAGATTAAGGTTTGTTACAAAGTTCCACCATGTCGACCATTTATTGGATGCAAAGCATAATGGACATACCCGTTTTCGTTTTAGCGTCAATTCTAGGTATGTTATAAAAAATTTTGAGCCTGGAACATCTTCGTTTGATGAACGATTAGAAGGGGCCAGAAAGGTTGCCAACGCTGGTTATCCACTTGGGTTTATCGTTGCCCCAATCTATATGCATGAAGGCTGGCGGGAAGGCTATTACGAGCTTTTTGAACGGCTCAGTCATGCTTTACAAGGAGTGGACTTGAAGGGATTAACCTTTGAATTAATCCAGCATCGCTTTACAAAACCGGCTAAAAGGGTCATTGAAAAAAGGTACCCGAAGACAAAACTTGAGATGGACGAAGAAAAGCGAAAATATAAATGGGGTAGATATGGAATTGGAAAATATGTATATCCGACAGTTGAAGCTCAAGATCTGGAAGATACACTACGGCAATATATTGGAACATTTTTTCCCGATGCCAAAATAGAATATTTTACTTAAATAACTTGTACACCGTACTATTTTCACATGTAAGTGCTTAAAGATGTATCGAAGGAATACATCGATGGGAGTGGCTAACATGCTAATAGACGGTGTTTTTTCAGGTGGTGGTATCAAGGGCTTTGCCTTAATAGGTGCCTATGAAGAAGTTGAAAAAAAGGGGTTCCAGTTTGCAAGGTTGGCTGGAACAAGTGCAGGATCGATTATTGCCGCGTTAGTGACTGCCGGTTATACGAGTAAAGAAATATATAACCTCCTTGATGGGCTAAATTTAAAAATGTTTATGGATGTGGGGAGAAGTTTAATTCCATTCCCGTTAGCTAAATGGCTACTTGTTTATTGGAGGATGGGTTTATATAAAGGAAATCATTTGGAGAATTGGTTAACGAAAAAATTAGCAGCAAAAGGATTGCGAACTTTTTCAGATCTCCCTCCCAATACACTACGTATTATTGCATCGGACTTAACAAGTGGTCAAATGTTGGTTTTACCAGATGACCTAATAAAGTATGGGATATCGCCAGGATCTTTTCCAATTGCGAAAGCGATTCGAATGAGCTGTAGTCTTCCATACTTTTTTGAACCAGTAAAAATAAAGACTCAAACTGGAACTAATGTTATCGTGGATGGGGGGGTGCTAAGCAATTTCCCGATGTGGTTGTTTGATCAAGAACATATAAAAAAAATTCGGCCTGTATTAGGGATAAAACTATCCAACCGAACACAAGATCTTCCAAAAAAAAATGTCAATAATGCTGTAAAACTGTTTGAAGCTTTATTTGAAACGATGAAAAATGCTCATGATGCTAGATATATTTCAAGAAGACATGAAAAGAACATTATTTTTATACCAACAGAAGGCGTAGTAAGTTTCGATTTTCAACTCACTGATAAGGAAAAACAGACCCTTCTACAAATAGGTAGGGTATCGGCTGCAAAATTTTTAAAAACATGGAGTTACTAGCAAAAAACAAAAAATCGAGTCAAAAAGAGGCTCGATTTTTCTTTTTACCTTTTTTTCCTTCAATGACAGTCAAATGGGCTGTAGGTTTTTTCTTTGATTTCATATTCCTTTTCATCGTTGTGATCGGAGATACAGATCGGCGCGTGCTTTGACCAGATTCTTTTTGATGCAATCTTTTCTTTGACCTTTTTGCTGCTTTGACAAATGCACGTTGCTCTCGCTTCTCAGGGTTGGAATTGTAAAACCGTCTTACGATAAAATAAACTGCCGCGCCTACGACAAGAACGACAGCTATACTTTTTAAAAAACCGGTCGGATTGGCGATATAATTACCAGCGACCCCAATAGCTGCCAAAATAATGAGTCCCATTACAATTAAAAGTGAAGTCCGATTTTTCAAGAAAGCCACCTCCCTAAGAGCATAATGAGCAAAAATAACCATTTTTAAACTACAAAGGTAAAGACTTTAAACAATTTCTTCACTTTCGCCACTTTCTTCTGTCTCTTTCTCTCTCTTTAAAAGCTCTTGAAAAGAAAGAATTGCCACTTCTACTTGTTCATCATTCGGTTCTTTTGTGGTAAGCATCTGCAGCCATAAACCAGGCAAACCGAGCCATTTTAATACAGGAAGACCTCTCACCTTATTGGTTAGTTGTAATACTTCAAAAGAAATCCCTAATACAACTGGAATCAATGCTACTCGATTGACTAACCGATACCACAATGGATCTGTTGGGACAAACATATAAATAAATACCCCAATAATAACAGTAAATAAAATAAAGCTACTACCACAACGGTAATGGAGGCGTGGTTGGGATTGGACATTTGCTACTGTTAATTCCAACCCATTTTCAAAGGTATTAATTACTTTATGCTCTGCACCGTGGTATTGAAACACCCTTTTTATTATTGGGGTAAACG
>CAURFY010000416.1:0-2863 GCA_963524115.1 uncultured Bacillus sp. | reverse complement strand
ATCTTTCCTTACGCTTTTACCCTACAAAGAACTATATCAGCCCAAAAAGGCAAATATTGACTATTTCGGTGCCATTTTGTTTGCCGTGGGGGTCACCCTTCTTCTTTTAGTCACAATCGTTAAGACAAATCAAACTTTGTATGCTATATTAGGTGCTGTTTTAATCGTCGTATTTTACTTTTTCGAGAAAAAACAGCAGTCTCCAATTGTTCCCATATCAATTTTTAAAAATAAAACAATTCTATGGGTCAATATTAATTCGTTCATAGGATGTATTGCTTTATTTGGTACATCAAGTTTTATTCCATTATTTCTCCAAAAAATAGCTAAACTATCATTATTTATGAGTGGAGCGGCACTACTCGGTGTGGCGATTGGTTGGATGATTGTCTCCGTACCTGCAGGTAATTTAATTTTCAAATATGGTTATCGAATACTATTGATTATTGGGAATGCGCTTCTGTTATTATCAGGCATCTTGTTACTTCTATTAAACGAAAATCATGGTTTTTGGTATGTGTTATTCATCATGGTTATTCAGGGATTGGCTTTTGGGTTGATTAGTACGGTTGGCATGATTGGGGTGCAGCAGCTCGTAGGTGCACATGAAAAAGGAATCTCAACCTCATTCTTTTTGTTTAGTCGAAATATGGGTACAGCCATTGGTGTCACCATTATGGGTGCACTGTTGACAAACTCAAAATTATTCATGGATGGTATCCATAATCTGTTCATTTTTGGTTTCGTGGGAAGTATCATTGCATTGAGTACAGCCTTTTTCATTAGAAATGAGGACACAACCACAGCATTCACCTTTAAAACAATATCAGAATAATATTTTTGTACCTATTCGCGTAATGCGGATAGGTTTTTTTAGTAGAGATCTCACCAAAAACAGCCTATTTTCAAAATAAGCTGTCCATTTAAGTCACTCGGTTAGTTAAACCCACTTCTACTTACGACTACATTGCATTCCTTTTCTAATGGTTTTATAACTGCAGACATGTCGCTTTCAGACAAACCCTGTTCCATTGCCCCAGCAAATGATTGTTCAGCAAAACGTCCTAAAAACTGTTTCAGACCAGCTTGTTCAAATAGTTGATTCGCTAATGCGACATCTTTATGGACGTATTTAACAGCTCCTCCAGGCACAAACTCCCGGTCTAGGACATGCTGATCCATATGCCGCCTTAACATTCGGCTATCACCATAGCTCACTTTTAATAGTCGGTAAAGCTGTTCGGAATCAAGACCTAAAGCAGTCCCGGCAACCATCGCCTCTGAAGCAGCGATTGAATGAACTGCAACAAGGTACTGATTGATTAGTTTTGCTGTGCTCCCCGATCCTGTCGGACCTAAATATTCAATCTTTTCGCCAAGAACTTCAAGTATAGGAACGATTTTTAAAAAGGCTGACATTCCCCCGCCTACCATAATCGTTAACGTTCCTTGATCTACCCCTTCAGGTCCACCGCTCACAGGGGCATCCAAATAGCGGATCCCTTTTTCCAACGCTTTTGAAAAAACCGTTCTACTCGTTTCTGTACCTACGGTGGTAAAATCTACGCAAATTGTATAAGGTTTTGCATTATCTAGCACCCCTTCAGGTCCTAAATAGACATCAGTAACATCTTTTGGCATAGGTAGGCAAGTGCAAATAACATCTGATTTTCGTGCTAAAGATGCAATATCATCTTTTCTGAGGGCACCTAGTTCTGACAAGGCCTTGGCTTTTTCTGGGGAACGATTATAAATCATCACTTGGTAACCTGCTTGTAATAATTTCCGCACCATTCTGCTCCCCATTACTCCTGTTCCAATAAAACCAATCTTCATTTCAGCACTCCCTCCAAATCATCCATTTTTATCCATTTAAAACTCTCCTCACTATTTCCCTTTGGTGAGTATTCTAAGCCAATATAACCTTGGTATCCTTGCTTGATAACAGTTTGTAAAACATGTTTATAGTTAATTTCCCCTGTATTGGGTTGATGTCGCCCTGGAACATCGGCAATCTGAACATGACCAATCATATTAAAATAACGCTGAAAGGTGTCTAGTAAGTTTCCCTGAATTCTTTGAATGTGGTAAAAATCAAATTGAATTTTAACATTGGACTTCCCAGTTTCTCGAACGATTTGAGCTGCCAAATCGATATCATTTAAAAAATAACCAGGCATGTCAAAGTGGTTGATTGGTTCTATTAATAATGTAATATTTTGGGTAGACATTTCACTTGCTGCATATTTTATGTTTTCCAAATATATTTCTCGTGCCTTATCCCGATCTCCAGTAATTCCTGCCATGCAATGTATGTATGGAACTTTTAGTTTTCTTGCGTATTCAATACCTTTTGCAACTGATTCTTTAAATACGTCTGACTTTTCTTTATTAGTTGCTAACCCTCGCTCTCCTTTTGACCAATCACCTGGTGGCAAATTAATCAGCAATAAAGAAAGGTGGTATTTAGTTAACTCACATTGGATCGCTTCAATCGGTACTTCATATGGAAATTGGCATTCTACAATGGAAAATCCACATTCTTTTGCTTTTTTAAATCGTTCTAAAAAAGGCACTTCTGTAAAAACGGTTGAAAGATTAACTGCGACTCTACTCATAAATTTCTCCAATCTTCCTTTTTCTCTATAAAAAAACGAAGCCAATGTGCTGGGTTTTACCCGATGCACATTGGCGCATATCCCACTACTTTATAGCATGATCATTATTGGACCTTTTGCGCTTGAAACTTTGCCTTAGCTTCAATTCGGCGTCGGTGTAAAATTGGTTCAGTGTAACCACTTGGTTGATTATAACCTAAAAACACCAGGTCAGAAGCTGCTTGGAATGCCACAGAATCTTCAAA
>CAURFY010000415.1:0-2876 GCA_963524115.1 uncultured Bacillus sp. | reverse complement strand
ATGATTGAAATATTAGATGAGCTTCCTTCAGTTACGGTCTTATCACGATGGAGGATGGCTTCTCCGTATCCTGTCTCGACAGCCTGTTGTTTTGCCAATAGATTAGCAAGAAGATTTAAACTTTTTATGTCACAATGAAACCAGCGAATATCATCTACTAAAGCTGCTTTAATTCCTGCATTTATCGTATCTAGCGGTCGTTTAACCTCTTTTGTATATGCGACAAAAGAAGCAGTTGTACCTGGTGTGGGGAATGCATGATTTCGTGGCGCAACACCTCTGGTAAATTGCAGGTATACGGTCCCAAATCCAAGTTCATTTTTCTCAATAAGCGTTTCAAGTTTCTTTGCGATTTCAGTAAAAGAGAAAGAGAGTTCCAAGTTTATTTTTTTGGCACATTCAACTAGCCGTTGCAAATGATCTTGCGCCGCAAACATAGTCCCATTATAAACTCGAATGACCTCGTAAATCCCATCACCGAACTGGTAACCACGATCTTCAATATCAACCTTCGCCTGGCCTCTTTCAACCAATTCCCCATTTAAAATGGCATACTTCATTTTGATACCCCCAAATTAGTTTGTAGATCGGGTCAACTCATAGATTGCCTGAGCATATATCGCTGTCGCTTTTAGTAAATCCTCAATGATGATATATTCATCCTTTTGATGGGCAATGTCTTCTCTTCCAGGAAACAGTGGTCCAAAAGCCACACCAGACTTTAAGGAACGAGCATAGGTTCCTCCACCAATTGCTAGTAATTCCGCTTTTTCTCCCGTTTGCTCCTCATATACCTTTTTTAAAGTTTGAATCAACGGATCATTCTCATCTACATAATGGGCATTAGAATTTGAAAAATTAATGATTGTGTACCCTTCCTCTTGAAGCAAGGTTTCTAGTTTTTTCTTTGAATCTTCAATCTTGTGTGTAACTGGGTAACGCAGGTTTAATCCTAACCGTCCTCCCTCTTCCTTAGAAAAACTAAGTTTCCCAACATTGATGGTTAATTCCCCGGATATATCATCTGCATATTGAATTCCTAATTCCTTACCTCGAGAATCAGAAGCAAAAAAGCGAACAACAAATTTTATGAAGTGTTTTGCTTTTGGTTCTAAATTTAATTTTGCTAGAAAAGTGGCTAAATACAACCCGGCATTTTTTCCGTTCTTCGGCTCCATTCCGTGGGCAGATACACCCTTTAACTCCAGAACCAATTTTCCACCTTCTACATACTGTTTTCCGGTTAGCCTTTTCTTTTTTAAAAAATCAGCAAAACGCTGCACTATGTCTGTATGCGGTTGCTGAACCATTAATTCCGCTTTTGCAAAATCAGGAACCATATTGTAGCGCATTCCAGATTGAAAAGTGATAACTTCCACTTGAAAGGTATCAACTGGCTCGATTACTACTGATTGAACAAGGTCAAAATCCGCAATTCCCTTTTCTGCGTGTATGATTGGAAAATCTGCATCTGGGGCAAAACCCATGGTTGGCATTTCTTCATGTTGAAAATAATGATCCACACAACGCCAATAGATTTCTTCATCGGTACCGATAATCATTCGAACTCGCCTATACAACGGTTCACCTAACTCTTTTACTATTTTCATGGCATGATAAGCGGCCATAGTTGGACCTTTATCATCCATTGCACCCCGTGCGAATATTTTACCATCTCGTATTTCTGCTCCAAATGGATCACTACTCCATTCGTCACCTTCTGGAACCACATCAACATGACATAATATTCCGACCAGCTCATCTCCTGAGCCGAATTCGATATGGCCAGCTAAGTTCCCTACGTTCTTGACTGTAAAACCATCTTTTTCACCCAGATTAAGCATAAAATCTAAAGCCTTTTTTACTTCTCTACCAAGCGGTGCATCTGAAGTTGGATGTTCATCATCCAATATACTTTTTATATGTAAAAGATCTTGTGTTTCCTGAATTAATTCAGTTTTTCTTTTCTCTACTTCTTGGGCCCAATTAATTTGTTGCAAAGTTAAAACCTCCTCATTCAAAATGTTTTTGTATAACTAAGTTTTCCTGATAGTACCATTATACCTAATATCATTTCCAAAACACTATTCGTATTGGCTTCATATCAACAGTTTTAATATGTAAAGGGCAAATTTCGAGGTATGCATATGAATTTATTTTCTAAATTTTCAAACTATTGTCATATTTACCCCTTTAATTACCATATTGTATACTATTAATAAAGAAGGGAGCACAAAGCTTATTTCCTGGGTAAAGTTAAGACTTTGTTAAATTTTCTTCGATTAAGTAGAAATTTTCTGTGAACAGTTGTACAATAAGATTAGTTATTGACAATCGCATATTTTACCAGAAAAGGAGTTGTCTGTAGAAGGTAAACTACATAATACCTCATGAGCCAGTCGGATGCAGGAATTTGCCATAGGTTTGAAAAAAGGATAGGGAGTGGTTTTTTGAAACCTTCGACTAACCGGATGTTAAACCGTATCAAATCCATCTACATGTTTATTCAGAAAAACGGGACAGTGTCGACACAAGATCTTGTAGAGGAATTTGGGATCACTCCTCGTACCATACAAAGAGATTTGAATGTCTTAGCTTACAATGACCTTGTAGAAAGTCCCAGCCGCGGCAGATGGACAACAACTCACAAAAAGGTAAAGATGTCATCTTAATAAAAAAGTTAAATCCTTATACAAAAAGAAATCGTCCTAGGACGATTTTTTTATTTTAGAATAAGATCATATAAACTTTCGAAGTAGAAAACTGTCTTTTCTATTTTTCATATGTTATTAGCTGTTCAATTTCTTCTTCTGTCAATTCACGGTATTCCCCTAGTTCGAGCTCTTGATCCAGCTTGAGCGGCCCCATTGTCATTC
>CAURFY010000414.1:0-2881 GCA_963524115.1 uncultured Bacillus sp. | reverse complement strand
AATACTAGTTTGACAGAGCAGGAAATTATCACTTTCTCTAGATCAAAGCTTGCACATTTTAAAGCGGTTACAGGGGTTACTTTTGTAACTGAATTACCAAAGACTGCTTCTGGAAAAATCCAAAAGGTTCATTTACGTGATGACTATTGGAAAAGCAATGGGAATGAAAGCCCAACTCGATTTGTAAACTAATTAAAGAATATAGGATGGACCAAGGCAACAGCCGGTCTATCCTATTTTTTTGATATAATGTTAGGGGTATAGGTCACTGTAGATAAAGGATGGCGGGCGATGTCTCAAATATCAGGTTGCAAAACGGAACAAAGGCAACGAATTGTTTCTATAGATATCATTAGAGGTATTTCGATTTTTGGTATTTTTTTAGTCAATATGATGTCCTTCCACTCACCACTTCTTTACTTCGATCCTCACACTAGGTGGCAACAGGGGTTTGATAGGTATACTTATATGTTCATAGATGTGTTTGCAGAGGGGAGCTTTTATCCGTTATTTGCTCTTTTATTCGGATATAGCTTTGTATTGTTTCGAGAAAAAGTGGTTGGTCAAAGCTTGGATTTTAACGTCTTGGCAATTCGGAGATTATCCTTTTTATTATCTGTCGGGATGATTCATGCGTTTTTGATTTGGCATGGTGATATTCTCATTCAATATTCAATTTTAGGTTTTATCCTTATTTTTTTATTAGCTTTACCAGAGCGAACTTTGCTCTATATTGGTATTTGTTTATATGGAATTCCAGCCTTATTCCTTCAATTTTGGCTATTTTTAAACAACTGGCAGAGTTCACAGGATGTGGTTACTCAATTTGATTTGCAAGCTTTCCAGCAGTCACTACATATTTACCAACATGGTGCATTTGGAGAAATAACGAAGCAACGACTAGCCGACTGGTTGATAACAAATAATCTGGGGAATTCCCCCTTTTTGTTAGTTTCGATCTTACCACTGTTTTTAATAGGAGCTGGGTTTGCCAAGCGCAGATTGTTGGAAAAAATTAATGGGAAAATTATAAGACTAAAATATATCATGCTGAGTCTCGGATTGATTTTGAAGCTCGCTCCATACTTTTTCAAGGGAAATCCTTGGGCACAATATACACAAGAAAGTATGGGTGGTCTTTGCTTAGCTATTTTCTATGGAATTTCCATCATCAAAATAACCCAATATGATAAAATGACAAAATGGCTCAGTCCCATTGCCGCAGTGGGAAGAATGTCGCTCAGTAACTATTTATTTCAATCAATCATTTCAACCTATATTTTTTATGGATATGGATTTGGGCTTTATGGAAAGCTGTCGTTGTTTAACGGAACAATCCTTGTGATGATTATTTTCATGGGTCAGATAATAATAAGCAATTTGTGGCTAAAGCGATTTTCTGTTGGACCTGTGGAATGGCTCTGGCGTTGTGTAACCTATATGAAAATTGTTAATCTAAGAAAATAGCAAAAATAGTTAACAATATAAGCACCTTAATTTTAGTTATTTTGTAAATATTATGATATGATGGTGTCATTATTTAGGATATAAGGAGGAAAAATAATGATACACGCACATATCACAGCCTGGTTTTTAGCCATTGTTTTATTTTTTGTGGCGGTAAGCTTACAAAAAAGTGGAAAACAAAAGGGTGCAAAAATCGTTCATATGGTATTAAGATTGTTCTATATTTTAATTTTATTAACAGGTTTCATGCTTTTATTTAGCATAACTACCATTAGTGGACTATATATTTTAAAAGCAGCAGTTGGTTTATGGATTATTGCTAGTTTAGAATTAATCCTAATTAAATCAGCGAAGCAAGTAAAAGCATCAGCCTTCTGGATTCAATTTGTGGTTGCCTTTTTACTAGTATTATATTTAGGATTTTCATTGCCGTTGGGTTTTAACTTCCTATAATAAATGAAAAACAGGCTGTTCCCTTTGTGGACAGCCTGTTTTTTTATGGGTGGAACCGAAACACAAAACAAGTTAATTTGTTAGGAAATTTTCTCGATAATTAACCGTTTGCCACTGTTTAAGGTGAATTCAAACCGATCACTAATCTTTTCAAAGTAGCTAAAATGGTGCTGGACGGTGCAGATGTGTTCTTGATTATCAAAAACGATGAAATTAACACCACTATTAGGCTGACCTTTATTAAGAAATGTCAAATGGTTATAGCAATAGATGCAATCATAAATGGAAAAATTTAACGAGTTAAGTGTTGTGACAAAATGAATCAACGCTTCATCATGTAGCTCCTCTAACAATCTTTCCAGTGAATATACAAGATGCCTTCTCACTCTAATTTGATCATGGTTTTTGAGTGACAGGACATCATCGGCAAATCCTACTTTCCCATCCTCAAATAAGATCCCTTTTCTCCAGACTTTGTTTTGGAATACTTCAATTTCTTGGTGAAGATTGTCATCTAGTAACGAGGCTTCTTCCGTTTCCTCATCAAAGAAAACCCATTGATCGTTAATATATTCAATACTTCCCTTTGTAAAGGCTCTAAGTTGCCCTTCTAATAAAATCATTCGTTGTTGTCGATTCATGATTAACCTCCGTGGATAGCACCTCACTTTACTGTCTAGACACTTTACCCACTTTTTATAACAACAAAGGTTATTTTTGAAAAATAACCATTTCTTTAGGTTTGCATAAGATAAAACCATTCCAATAACAAAGCATCAAAGGAAAGAGAGGATGAAAAAATAATGTGTGGGATAACAGGTTGGATTGACTATCATCAAGACATTCGAAAAAAGACTTCGACTATTTCGAAAATGGCTGAAACACTGGCAAAAAGAGGACCGGATGATACGAATGTTTGGACAGATATTCATGCCGGGTTTGGTCACAAGCGATTAGTTGT
>CAURFY010000413.1:0-2927 GCA_963524115.1 uncultured Bacillus sp. | reverse complement strand
TGTGCGAAAACATGCAGTCTTTTTCGTATCAAATTAACCCCACTCCGATTTATGATATTCTACAGAAAAATCTAAAGAAATTGACTTTTGAAGAATGTTTAGTTTACTTAACCCAACATGTCCCTTGTTGGAGTAAAGACAGTATTTTAGAAGACTGTAAAGATGAAATAAAAAAATCATTGACCAGTTTTATGAATATAGAGGTATTTAATTTTCAAAATAAAAGAATTGGAATAATCGAAGGTGTTCGAACTACTGAAAATTCCATTTCAGATTCAAGATTATTTTATAGACTAAACCATGATTTTGATTTTAACGGATCAGTAGTTATTAGATTTTTAATGTCTATTATAAATTTGGAATTTAAAATTTTAAAGAAAGATTTGGATTTTCTGGTTAAGGAAAATGCTATAGTCCCAGAAGAAAGAAAAGATATTATTCAAGAGGGCTTGTTTCTAGCGTTGAAGGGAGATTATTATAAGGCTGTACACATTCTTGTACCACAATTTGAAAATATTTTGAGAAACTTAGCTGAACAATTGGGAGAAGCTATTGATACAATAGATCAAAATGGAATTACAAAATACAGATCTTTAGCATCCATTTTGAAATCAGAAAAAGTAAACGAATGTCTGGATGAAAATTTAGTTTTCTTATTACGTGGACTATTGGTGGAACCGTTCGGGGCAAATATTAGAAATGAAATTGCTCACGGTATTGTTACAGAGGAAAGAAGCTATTCAGGTCCTTATATTTATTTTATAGGCTTTTTTATCAAGTTTTTATTTTATTATTCTTTACGTTTTCAGGAAATAAGCTATCGAGATATTTTCAATCACCTTGATGAAGTTAATGAAGAGGTTCAGACATCTTGTATAGTAAGGAAATAAAAAAAGAAAAATTTATATTTAGGTTATTATAATTAAGATCCATCTTCTTAGATATGTTTCTGTTTGTTTGACGTAGGGTAGATGGAATCTATACCATATAATATTTTATATCCTATTGAAAATATTTTTAGAAAAACGCTTGCAAAAGATTCGTTCAAGTGCTACTATGAACGTAACAAAAAGACATGTAACTGGTAAAGCAGGCAGGATCTTATACAATAAACCATTTCGTTTATTTGTGTTGGATTCTGTCTGCTTTTTTGTTACCCCAAATTCAAAGGAGGAAAAACCATGAATTACAAAGAGTTAGCGAGTTTCATCATTTCGCTAGTAGGAGGCAAAGAAAACATTGCGCATTTAGAGCACTGCTCCACACGTTTACGTTTCTCGCTAGTAGATGACAAAAAAGCACAAGCCGATAAAATCAAAGCGCTCCAAGGAGTGTTAAACGTTATCGAAGGAAAACAACAATTTCAAGTGGTTATCGGGAATGAAGTTGTAGAGGTGTATGAGGAAGTAGAAAAATTAGTTGATGGAAATTTTGCAACGACTCAAGCGCCTAAGAAAGCTTTTAACTGGAAAGATGCCGGCAGTTATTTATTAGACTTCATCGTGGGGGTATTCCAACCATTAGTTCCAGCCATGGCCGGTGGTGGGATTCTCAAATCGTTGATGACACTATGCGCCTCTTTTGGATGGATTGATAAAACAGGGAGTACCTACCAAATTTTTACACTGATTGGGGACGCGCCTTTATACTTCTTACCGCTACTTGTTGCGATTACTACTGCGCGTAAATTAAAAGCGAATCAATTAGTAGCCATGTCCGTTGTCGGGGCATTGTTATTACCAAATATGTTAGCGCTACTAGGTAAATCAGCTGATTTATTTGGGGTAGGATTACAAAATATTGCATATCCATATCAAGTATTCCCAGCGATTCTAACAGTTATCGTATATGCCTTCTTAGAAAAACAATTAACAAAAGTAACGCCTAAAGCGATTCGTATCTTCTTTGTTCCAATGGTGAGCATGTTAGTAACCGTGCCACTTTCTTTACTCATTTTAGGACCTCTTGGATATAATGTCGGGTCACTGTTTGCAACCTTTGTTTTATTCTTATTCGAAAAAATCGGATGGGTAGCCGTTGGATTATTAGCAGCTGTTTTACCATTCATGGTTTCAACAGGGATGCATAAAGCAATGATTCCTTATGCTGTGGCAACCATGGGGGAATTGAAGAAAGAAGCACTCTATATGCCTGCTTCTTTGGCACATAACATTGCTGAAAGTGGAGCTACTTTTGCCGTAGCGTTAAAAACAAAAGACCAAACCTTAAAAGCAACAGCGCTTTCTGCAGGGATTTCAGCCTTCTGCGGTATTACCGAACCTGCTCTATATGGGGTCACTTTATTACACAAAAAGGTTCTTGCCAGTGTTGTTTTAGGCTCTCTTGTAAGTGGTTTGTACTTAGGGTATGCAGTTGTTGAAGCATACGTATTAGTAGGGCCAGGTTTCCCTGCAATGTCCATGTTCGTATCCGAAACCATTGCTGATAACTTCTTTAAAGCCTGCATCGGGTTTGCGATTTCATTTGTGGTATCATTTGTGTTGGCATTCGTACTTTATAAGGATGAAGTGAAAGAAGAAGTAGAGGAGGAAGCTCCAGTAACTTCTGAAGACCTAAATGCATTTGCAAGCGGTAAAATAGTCACATTAGACCAAGTTCCAGACGAAGTATTCTCTTCTAAGGTATTAGGGGAAGGGGTTGCGATTGAATCTGTCGATGGAAAATTATTAGCACCTGCCAATGGTACCGTTGAAATGGTGTATCAAACCAAACATGCACTGGGCTTTAAAACAGACTTAGGAAATGAAATTTTGTTCCATATTGGTATTGACACGGTTAAATTAGAAGGAAAATTCTTCGATGTAAAAGTCAAAGAAGGAGATGCCGTAGACCGCGGTACCGTCCTAGTAGAGTTCGACCAAGAAGCGATTAAAGAAGCTGGATTCAATCCAATCGTCATTGCCATC
>CAURFY010000412.1:0-2938 GCA_963524115.1 uncultured Bacillus sp. | reverse complement strand
CGTTGCTGAGCAAATTTTCCACATAAAGGGTGAGGACACCGTGCTAGTTTCGTTAGCACGAGCGGGAACGCCTATTGGAGTACTTATTAAACGATATTTGTTCCAAAAGTACCAAGTCTCGCTGCCTCATTACAGTATCTCAATCATAAGGGGACGAGGGGTGGATGATATCGCGCTCAAGTATATTGTCCAAACCCACCCGGGGAGGAAGATTCAGTTTGTGGATGGATGGACTGGTAAAGGCGCAATTTCAAACGAGTTAACAACTTCCTGTCAACGTTTTTATGAAAGAACTAATATAAAGCTTGATGACACCTTAGCAGTAGTGGCGGATCCTGGGAATTGTACCAGTTTATTTGGAACGAGAGAGGATTATTTAATTCCAAACGCCTGTTTAAATTCTACTGTTAGTGGATTAATCAGTCGTACCGTGTTAAATGAGGCTTTGATTGGTCCGTGGGATTTTCATGGAGCAAAGTTTTATCGAGAATTCATTCCTGATGATATTTCGGATACGTTTATTAATTTTGTGGCGAAGAATTTTGGGGAGGTCTCAAAGCAAGCAGGTGAGATCGCCAAAATAAAGCTAAAGGAAAAAATAAAAGCTGATTTCCAAGGAATGAGTGATGTAAAAACGATTCAAATACGCTTTCAAATCGACCAAATTAATCTCATTAAACCTGGTGTAGGAGAAACGACTAGAGTGTTGTTGCGCAGAGTACCCTGGAGAATTCTCATTCGGAATATGGATAGTCCGGATGTTGCCCATATTCTCATGCTGGCGAAAGAAAAAAATGTGGAAGTCGTTTTATATCCGGAAATGAAGTACAGTTGCTGCGGATTAATTAAGAAAATGGTGGCTGAGAAGAAATGATCATGTTTGCATCGGATTTGGATCGTACTTTGATTTATTCCAAGAGAGCTGTTCAAGAATTTTCAGGGGATATTTCAGATCTAAAACAGGTTGAGATCAAGGGGGATAAAGCGCTTTCCTTTATGACAAGTCGAGCTTACGAACTGTTGTGTGAGATTGCTACCAGGACATTGTTTGTTCCTATCACAACCAGATCCAATGAGCAATTTAACCGTTTGTCTCTTTTGAGAGAAATCCCTCATTTATATGCAGTAACAGCAAATGGTGCCCACCTTTTTTACAAAGGAAAGTTGGTTAATGAGTGGGAGAAAACAATTAATAGAAGGCTAGAAATAGACGTAGCATCCGTTTCCGAACTTAAATATTTACTATCAAGTCATGATCTCGTTTTAGAGGGGAGAGAAAGGATTGTAGATGACCTTTTCTTTTATTATATTTTAAGTTGTCCACAAGACAGCCTCAAGTTGGAAAAAATTCACTCATTAGTAGCAGACATAGGGTGGAGAATTTCTCAACAAGGTAGGCGGTTGTATTTTGTGCCCAATCCAGTGTGTAAGGGAGAAGCGATTAGATATATAAAGGAAAGGGAAGGGATAAAAACAATCGTTGGAGCAGGTGATTCTCGGTTGGATCAAGACTTTTTAAAATTATGTGATATCCGTTTTGTTCCTAGGCATGGAGAAATAGTGGCAAATGGACTTCATGACGATTACCAAATAACTAATAGTTATGGAGTCAAAGCAGGAGAGGAAATCCTCGTTAGTGCTAGAGGAATCCTCCCCGTGTAATTTTAGCTAATTTCGTTGATCAAACCATTTTTTTATGAAGAAAAACAAGCTAGCATGAAAAATGTAAACACTGATAAAAAACAATATTGAAAGACTGAATGTCTTTAAAACTGGTGACAGTAATACAGTAAATAGAAAGGAAAAGACAACCAAATCAAGCAAGACAAATGTACTTGATAACATGATATCTTGTACCATTGCCAGTTCCTCTGATAATTGATGCGGAGCGTGCCTGTTATAAAAAAATCTCATTTTTTCACCTTCTTAGATTCTGTACTCAAATAATATGCGTATTTTAGAAGTAAGGTGAAACATCTCGTTAGAAAATTGAAACCATATTTGTTTATAGACGTATGTAATAAAAGGGCGATTTTTCATGATTGGCTGTGATATGATGGAGAGGTAACCAACAATACTTATACGCTTTTCGCACACAAAGGGAAGTGATTTTACATGAACCCGTCATATAGTCAATTGGAAATTCATACCTTACCTTTATCTAATGAAAATTGGTTTAAATCGCTCCAAGAATCCTTACCGGGACGCCAGTTCTTTCAGATAGAAGGAACTGAACTTCATATTGGACAGGTGGTAGCCAGATTTTTAGGAATACCATTTGACCAAGATGAATATTACAATCAATTATTTGAATACGTACATAGTAGCAATCCGAAAATTCACTTGTTATGCGATGGGAATTTAAACAAAAATATTCCTAATCAGCAATTTCAAGCTATCCAAAAAGTGTTGAATTTTCACCGTGATCAAGGTCTTTCTATTAATCGTTTTATTGCTTTTCTTGATGGGGAACAGTTATTGATTAAACACCAAAATCCTGCTGTATTTAGGAAAATTCGTAGTTCATTTAAAGAGATGCTCGAATTATTTTCTAAGGTTGAACAAGACGGACTGAAAAATCCACAATTACAGCGAATCTTAGTAGATGTAATTAAATGGTCTTTTAATCATCTTGATCCTGTCTTAAAGTCTGCAAATCCGGAAAGTGAATTGCCTAGATTTTTATGGTATGGAGATTTCAAAAAAAGTCATCAATATTTCCTTTATTTTCTTTATCGATTAGGGAATGATTTAATTGTATTTCATCCGAATGGAGTCGATCCGTTTGTGATGATCGATCCGGAAAAACAGCTTACTTTTGTTCACCAATATCCTGATAAACAAGTACCGGAACCTTTTCCTATTGAAAGGCGGAGACGGCAGGCAACTGTAGCTTACCGTGCTTCTAAGGAAATTGAATCAATACTAAATCATGACG
>CAURFY010000411.1:0-2954 GCA_963524115.1 uncultured Bacillus sp. | reverse complement strand
GCCACGTTATCACCTAGGGCAAGTACTTCACCATTGTCAATCAAGAAACAATTTTCTTCAAGCACACCACAATCAACTGCTAATTTAGCGTGCATTCTTTGCATGCGGTATTCACCATGAATCGGCATGAAATATTTTGGTTTGATTAATCTAAGCATTAATTTCTGTTCTTCTTGTCCACCATGTCCAGAGGTATGGATATCGCTTAACGGACCATGGATAACATCAGCACCAGCTTTGAAGAGCATGTTGATGGTTCTGCTAACGCTTATTGTATTTCCTGGAATAGGTGATGAGGAGAAAACTACCGTATCCCCGGGAATAATTTGAATTTGACGATGTGTTCCACTAGCAATACGGGAAAGTGCTGCCATGGGCTCCCCTTGGCTTCCTGTACATAAAATCGTTACTTTGTTAGCCGGAATCCGATTAATTTGCTGGGCATCAATAAAAGTCTCTTTAGGTGCACGAATATAACCCAAGTCAAGTCCAATTTCTATTGCAGCTTCCATGCTTCTTCCAAAAACAGCAACTTTCCGACCATTTAATACAGCCGCTTCGGTTACTTGCTGAAGTCGATGAATATTTGAAGCAAAGGTTGCAAAAATGACACGACCTTCCACCTTACGGAAAACATCATGAATACTTTCGCCAACTCGACGTTCTGACATCGTAAAGTTAGGAATTTCACTGTTTGTACTATCAGAAAGAAGACAAAGGACCCCTTCCTTTCCGATTTCAGCCATTTTAGTTAAATTAGCCGGTTCACCAACAGGAGTAAAATCAAATTTAAAATCGCCTGTGTGAACAACTTGCCCAGGAGGCGTTTTTACTACTATACCGTACGAATCTGGAATACTATGAGTGGTTCGGAAAAATGAAACGGACGTTTTTCGGAATTTGATGATTTCTTCTTCTTTAATTTCGTAAAGCTTTGCGTTTCTTAACAATCCATGTTCCTCTAACTTGTTTTTTATCAAAGCTAGAGCCAGTTTTCCGCCATAGATTGGTATGTTGATTTGACGAAGCAAATATGGTATTCCTCCGATATGGTCCTCGTGGCCATGGGTAACAAATAATCCCTTGATTTTATCTTCATTTTTTATTAAATAAGAATAATCAGGAATTACATAATCAATTCCAAGTAACTCATCTTCAGGAAATTTAATTCCCGCATCAATTAAAATAATTTCATCTTGAAATTGAACTCCGTAGGTGTTTTTTCCAATTTCCCCTAAGCCACCTAGGGCAAATACAGCTGTTTGATCATTTTTGACAAATTTCATAAATTATTCAATCTCCAATACTTTATAGTCTTCATTTTTTTGTTCATATTCTAAAAATGCACCTTTAACAGCTTGTACATACTCAATATTAAATGCTTTTGGCGCCAACTTTTTCCGAACATCCAGTTCTGACTCAGCTTCTAAAAAAAGAGTTTTTGTGTTTTCACGCACTGGTACCTGCTTAATAGAAACTTGATAATAAACTTTGAAAATCATTTTAAATCTCTCCTTAATCCGTATTTTCTTTTTATATAAATTAGATACTTTAACTTCGTTAAAGTAATAAAGCGTCATAGAAATAGCTTTATGTCTAACTCCATGAGTATATTTATGTAGGAAAAGCTTACATGAAGGGAGTAACAAAATCATTGTGGGAAAAAACGAAACTATTTGATTTTGTTAATATTATTGGGCTTTTTCTTATTATATATAAGTTTTAAAGGTTTTTCATTTATTTTCTTATTGTACCAAATTATTCATGGGAAGGAAGGGTAAGGTCAATTAAGGTATGTGGTCCGCTAATTACCAATTTACAATAAGGAAGAAGCCCTTCGCAAGTTTGAAGGGCTCAAAAACTATGCAATGGATTTTTTTCGAAGCAATTCTTTCCACTGTTTTAAAAGCTTCTTTTTAAGCTTCTTTAACATTGTGGATCATCTCCTCACTTCTTATTTTAAACAATCCTTGTCCAATGTAAAGTAAATAAAGATTGTTTAAAAAATTGGACCTCGATTTTCTGACCATTCTTACTAGTATATGAATAATTTGACTTATTTTTCATGGTTAAAGGTGGAAATCGTAATTGAACATAATTGACAACTTTAACAGAAAAGTTTAGGGTATATTTGCAGATTTAAATCTGCTAAATTAACTGTTATTTTTTATAGTAAAGGGGAACCTTCTTAGATGAGTAAAATTGTTTTTTTTGATATTGATGGAACATTGTTAGATCACGAAAAAAAACTCCCAGTTAAAACGAAAGAGGCAGTGAAGCAATTAAAGGAAAATGGTGTGTTCGTTGCAATTGCAACAGGAAGAGCACCATTTATGTTTGAACACTTAAGAAAAGAACTAGATATAGATTCCTACGTCGGTTACAACGGACAATATGTTGTGTTTGAAAATGAAGTAATTTATACAAATCCACTTCATTTTGAAGAACTAGACCGTTTACATTCAAATGCCATTAAACACGGACATCCAATTGTTTTTATGAATGAAAAAACCATGAAATCAAATGTTCCACATCACTATTATATTGAAAAAAGTATGGATAGTTTAAAACTAGCTCATCCTGAACAGGATGCAACCTTTTATCATAATGAGGATATTCTACAATCACTGTTGTTTGTAGAAGAGAAAGAAGAACATTTATATTCGAATGAATACCCACATTTTCAATTTGTTCGTTGGCACCCATATTCAGTCGATGTAATGCCAAAGGGTGGTTCGAAAGCAGAAGGAATAAAAAAAATGGTAGAACGGTTAGGTTTTACGATTGAAGATGTATATGCATTTGGAGATGGCTTAAATGACATGGAGATGCTTCAAGCAGTTGGCACGGCTGTTGCCATGGGAAATGCAGTAAGCGAGTTGAAACAGCATGCCACACTAATTACGAAAGACGTTGATCAAGACGGAATTTGGTATGGTTTAAAGGAATTAGAG
>CAURFY010000410.1:0-2956 GCA_963524115.1 uncultured Bacillus sp. | reverse complement strand
CCCATAATGACCTGTTCTTCTTTGTTCATGGTCTGTCCTCCCAGCGTTGGTACATTAACAATATTATTTTGATTTTTAATATCTATTTTAACAATATGAAAATAATTAATAAAAAATAAAACAACAAAATATAGATTTATCGCTAATACACTAAGGTTTCAAGCCAATTAAAAAGCTTGTTTACTAGGCACTTGGGATAATTAGAGTTGTGAAAATCAATTATTCAAAGTGTGTTCATGTCCTATCAATTATAACATTAAACACAACCAATCAACTGATATTCAATCATCAATTCAAGTTTTTCAACTCGATTCAAGCTCAGCCACTAACCCCACATTCCGATCTTACTATTACAATCTTTTTCACATCGTCATTTCATACTAACCGAATCAAGTTATTTTTAATTTTATTTGGTAAAATAATTTTAGGGAGGTTTTTTTGAATCATCCAATATAAACAACAAATTACTGTCATTTACTAGCACGGGGAACTACTCAAGAAGGTGAACATGTTTTTAGCTTAAGAGAAAATTTTTGAGATTAGATTTGCTGGTATATGGATAAAAAGGGACACTGCATTTCCATCTGAGATCACTAGATAATATAGGTTGCAAGAACTATTTTAATTAATGGGAGTTGACCTTTATGTATTTAAACATTTTTCTTATCATTCTTTTTATTATTGTGGTAATTTTTTTCATGTCCATTCGAATTGTTCAGCAGTATCAGCAAGCTGTTGTTCTTCGATTAGGACGATATACTCGTTCACTTGAGCCTGGCTTTCATTTAGTCATACCTTTAATAGATAGTGTTGGAAAAATTGATATGCGTGTTCGAGTTGAAAATGTTGAAAATCAAGATATCATCACAAAAGACAGTGTTCCAGTAACCTTGAATGCAGTTGTATACTATCAAGTAGTTAACGCTCAAAAAGCCCTTCTTGATGTTGAGGACTACCGTAAAGCCACTGGGACGTTAGCTCAAACCATACTTCGTTCAAACTTAGGTGCCCACACCATGCAGGAAATGCTGACAGAACAAAAAAAATTGGATGATTTACTACGGAAAGACTTAGACCAAGTTACTGAACCATGGGGAATAAAAGTAACAGGGGTAGAAATTAGGTCAATGGACCTTCCAGAAGGACTGCGTCGTGCAATGGCAAAAGAAGCTGAGGCTGAACGCGAGAGAGTTGCTAAGGTAATTGCCGCCCAAGGAGAATTCGAAGCTGCCGAAAAGCTATCCCAAGCCGCACAGGTTATTAGCGAACAGCCCGCCGCTATGCAATTGCGTATGCTACAGACAATGACCGAGATTGCAGCTGAAAAAAACAGCACCATTCTGTTTCCTTTTGAAGCGGCATCAGGGCTAGCAAGTCTATTTTCAAAGAAATCATAAGTATTTATGATTAGTAGCAAAGAACATTGACCATTATAAACAGGAACCAAAAAGAGTGTCAGACATCGTCCGTATTACCGGGAGGTGCCTGGCCTTATTTGCTTTGCGTACGATAATTCCTGTAGAGAAAAGTGTCAGAATCCTTTGTTCTCAACACTTGTTACATCTTTTCCATGGATTGTTGATTCTTTCTTCTAACTTCATCCATTTCAGTGTCACTATAAATAGCCGTCCCCCGCCCTTCTGAAATTTTTACAAGCAATTCTTTCGCTTCGTTATATGAGAGTCCGGATTGTGCATTTAATCGTTTTACTTCATCAATATTTGTTCCCACAACAGTATAGCTTTCAGTGTTTTGATTGTTGTTTTCGCTCATAAAGATCCCCCCGTATTCGTGTCTGAGTATTTTATCCTAAAAAGGGTTTAATTATTATGGATTTGTAAGAATGTCCGCTCCTTGCCACTTTTTAAATATCGTTTTCTCCATAGCTTTGATTGGGGAATCGCCTTTTCGGAAGTAAGAAATGAAAAAAACACAGGCTTACCCTACCTGTGTTTTAAGTAACCGGAAAAAGAATGAAGTTAGGAATACTTATTATGCAATCCTATTCTCAAGGATAATGAAGGTTTTTAAAATAGGCATCTAAGGCCAGTCCACCCTTTGCCCTAAACAATCAACCCCATTTTTTTACCTTCGAACAATAGTTCCTCTCTAAACTGAGGGTGAGCGAGACTAATTAAAGCTTGAGTTCTTTGTGATAGACTCATTCCCTTTAGTTGAGTAATACCATACTCCGTTACGACATAATCCACATCGTTTTTAGAGGTGGAAACCACTGATCCAAGCGCTAAAACTGGTTTTATTCTTGAAACAGTTCCATTTTTTGTTGTGGAATGCATGCAGATAAAACCTTTTCCATTTTTAGCAAATTGGACTCCAGTTCCAAAGTCTACTTGACCACCTGTTGAGCTATAGTATCTTCCTGCAACTGTTTCAGAAGCGCATTGACCATAAAAATCAATTTCCGTTGTGGCATTAATCGAAATCATGTTGTCTTCTTTCGCGATGGTCCGTGGATCGTTAACATAATCAACTGACAGCATTTCGATATCTTCATTATTATTCATAAAATCATAAAGATTCTTTGAACCAAATGCGAAGGTGGCAATAATTTTTCCAACATGGGTATTTTTCTTCGTTCCTGTTATCACACCTGCTTTGACTAGCTCGCTAATTCCGTCGGTTAGCATCTCGGTATGAACGCCAAGGTCTTTGTGATCCTTTAAGAGACTTACCACAGCATTAGGAATCCCACCAATTCCTACCTGCAGGGTTGAACCATTATCAATCCGTTCTGCAATATATTCAGCAATTTTTAGGTCAACTTCCGTGACTACAGGAGATTTTAGTTCAACCAAAGGGTTATTGTGGCGGACATAGCCCAAAATTTGTGAAATGTGTATACAATTATTCCCTTTTGTCCGCGGGGTATGTTCATTTACTTGTAGGATAAATGGAACTTTCCCGATAAAGTAAGCTGCATAAGCCGCTTCCGTAC
>CAURFY010000409.1:0-2956 GCA_963524115.1 uncultured Bacillus sp. | reverse complement strand
ATGTTTATTTAGTTAACTCCTGAGTTTGGACAACTCTGGGCGGCTGTTGGTTCATTTTTTATAGGGGTTGGTATGGGGTTAACGAGTACTGCTTTTATAGTCTTGATCCAAAGTACAGTGGGTTGGGAGCAACGCGGAATTGCTACAGCATCGAATATGTTTATGAGAAATCTAGGGAATACCATTGGTGCAGCATTGCTTGGTGGGATATTAAATAGTCAATTATATGCCCATTTAAAAAGTTACCCTGCAACTGAAAAGATGAACGTTGATTCAATAAATATATTATTGAATGTAAGTGAAAGAAACCATATTTCCATTAAGGTTAAGTCCATTCTCCAAGAGGGGTTGACTTCTGCACTTCACTCTGTCTATTTCGTGGTTTTTCTATTAGCAATCGCAAGTTTAATATTAGTCATATTCCTTCCTAAGAAAAAAATAGGGAATGATGGAGTAAAATAAATCTAGTTCGATGAGTATCATAAAACTTTTATTAAAGGGGTAAATAGCTTGTCTTCTTTATCAGAGTTTCACTTTCTTTCTGTATTAGCTCAAGAAATGAATATGAGAAAAGCAGCTGAGCGTTTATTTGTGTCACAACCCGCATTGTCTCAGCGGCTCCAAACCATTGAAAAAGAGTGGGGAACAAGGTTGTTTATTCGCTCTCAAAAAGGACTCACTCTTACTCCAGCTGGTGAAATCGTCATCCCATTTGTGAATGAGGTACTTGATAAAGAGGACAATGTCCGGGAATCGATTCATGCACTAAATTCTAAAGTTCATGGTACGTTAAAAATCGCTGTAGCATCTATTGTTGGTCAAAACTGGCTTCCACAGGTGCTGAAAAAGTTTGTGAATCGATACCCGCAAGCCAAAATATCCTTGGTTACTGGCTGGAGCAGTGAAATCTTAAAGTCTATGTATGAAGATCAAGTTCATATCGGTATTATTCGTGGTACACCGGATTGGAAAGGCATTAAAATGCATTTGTTTGAGGATAATCTTTTCTTGGTAGATACAGAAATTACTCGACCTGAGCAGGTGTTGGAAACGGATCGTCCGTTTATTCAGTTCAAAAGTGATTCAAATTATTATCAGGAAATTCATAATTGGTGGCATCGGCAATTTCAAACTGTTCCAAAAAGAACCGTGGTGGTGGATCAGATTGAAACATGTAAACAAATGGCTTTCAATGGGATTGGTTACACCATTTTGCCAGGGATTACCTTAAAAAATTCCGAAAAGGATATTTTTAAAATTCCACTTTTGGATGAGAATGGTGAACCGTTAAAGAGGGACACTTGGCTAATAGGATATGAATCAGCTTTTAAACTAAAGCAAGTACAAGCCTTTGTTGAACTCATTCAAGAGCATTTATTAGAATCAAAGCAGTAGTGTTTTCTTGTCTTCAAAACAATTGTCTGATAAATTATTTTTATATGTACATAAAGGAGGAACATTCATGAAAATGATGGATGCAAATGAAATAATATCATTTATTCAAAATAGTAAAAAATCGACCCCGGTTAAAATTTATCTCAAAGGGGATTTAGACGATATAAATTTTGGTGAAAATGCTAGAACCTTCATCAATGGAAACACAGGAGTTGTATTTGGTGAATGGTCCGAAATCAATGAGGTTATCGAGTCTAACCAAGCAAAGATAGAAGATTATATTGTTGAAGATGATCGAAGAAATTCTGCCATTCCTCTGTTAAATACGAAAAATATTAAAGCGAGAATTGAACCAGGTGCGATTATCCGTGATCATGTGGAAATTGGTGATAACGCCGTGATTATGATGGGCGCTGTTATTAATATTGGAGCGGTCATTGGTGAAGAATCAATGATTGATATGAATGCTGTGTTAGGCGGACGGGCTACTGTCGGGAAAAAATGTCATGTTGGTGCCGGTGCCGTTCTGGCGGGCGTAATTGAGCCGCCATCAGCTCAACCAGTTATTTTAGAAGATCATGTCCTAATCGGTGCAAATGCGGTTGTATTAGAAGGTGTGCGTATTGGTGAGGGTGCAGTGGTGGCTGCAGGAGCGGTTGTTATTGAAGATGTTGCACCATATACTGTCGTAGCTGGAACCCCAGCTCGTGAAATCAAGAAAATTGATGAAAAAACAAAATCAAAAACGGAAATTATTCAAGGGCTTCGTCAACTATAAAAGTTTGGAGCTGAAAGCGTGGGTCCATGGGTCCACGTTTTTTTTCAAGTTATGAAAGGAGATTAATGAAAAATGACCATAAACCCTTTTGTTGAAATTAGAAGAGACCTTCATCAAATTCCAGAGTTAGGATTCCAAGAATTTAAGACTCAAAAATATTTATTAGCTTACCTAAATACCCTTCCAAAAGGCCGAATCGAAATAAGGACTTGGAAAACAGGTCTCGTTGTAAGAGTTAATGGAAGATCAGCTAATAAAACAATAGCCTATCGCACAGACATTGACGGCTTACCAATTTTCGAAGAAACGGAACTGTCATTTCATTCTCAACACCCTGGGAATATGCATGCCTGCGGCCATGATTTTCATATGAGTATTGCATTAGGGGTCCTAACCCATTTTGTGCAAAACCCAATTGATGATCATTTAGTCTTTATTTTCCAACCAGCTGAAGAAGGCCCAGGTGGTGCTGAACCAATGTTAAACTCCAATGTTTTGGATGGATGGGAACCAGATATGATTATCGCACTCCATATTGCTCCTGAATATCCAGTTGGTACGATCGCCGTAAAACCAGGTCTTCTTTTCGCTAACACCTCTGAACTTTTTATTGATTTGAAAGGGAAAGGTGGTCATGCAGCCTATCCACACCAAACCAATGATATGGTTTTAGCTGCATGTACATTGGTAACACAACTTCAAACTGTTGTTTCCAGAAACGTTGACCCATTAGATAGTGCGGTGATCACAATTGGAAAGATTTCCGGTGGTACTGTTCAAAAT
>CAURFY010000408.1:0-2960 GCA_963524115.1 uncultured Bacillus sp. | reverse complement strand
GGTGCAAGGAGGTGACTAATGAAAAGGGTATTTTTATTAGCAACATTATGTATGTCTTTCGCTTTTACTCAAAGCACCGCTACCGCGGCGAACCACCACCTTGACTGTAGAAACCTAGATAAAATTTTCAATGGAGACGTGACAGAAAAGGATGGTGTTTGCTCTGTTGAAATAACCCGTCACGATATTAATGTCACTCAATTCGGTCATAAAATGGCACCTCATGCAATTGATTTAGCCTTCCAGGTTTCTTTTCAAAGAATAAACAAACAAACTTCGGCTATGGGAGAATTCGCTTTATTAGAAGAGGAAGTAAATCCGGTGATCAAGGAGCTACAAAAAGGGAATTTAGATATAACTGCCCTTCATAACCATATGATGGATGAACAGCCCAGGATTATGTTTGTGCATTTCCATGGTCTGGGAGATATGGAGGAACAGGCAAATACCATAGAAAAAGCAATTAAAAAAACTGGACATACAAAAGGCAAAAAACACTAACGATATTTTGATCGTTAGTGTTTTCTATATTCGTTCGTGACAATTAACTTGTATATTTTTCATCATGCATAAATATAAATTTACATATCTCCAGACATTATAGTATTAGAACACTATTTTTCAAAGTCTGCTTGACCTCATATGTAAATTTCAATAATTGCTATTTTGAAAAAATATTTTTTATACAGTGTATTGCATAAATAAACAAAAGCGGTTAAAATGAATTATGTTGATAAAAACTAAATTATAAAGTAGTTTAATTGGATGTTCATAAAAGAAAAACATATTTTAGGAGGATTTTTAAAATGAAACAAAAATTCATGATTATGGTTGTGCTATTATTTTCGTTAACACTGATGTTATCAGCTTGTGGTTCTAGTAAAAATAATGCTGAAGATAAAGGAAACGGTTCACAAGATAAAAATAAAACTCTTCGTGTTGTTACGGCGGCAGAATACGCCCCATTTGAATATATGGATAAAGGAGAAATTGTCGGATTTGATGTTGATTTAGTAAATGCTGTAGCTAAAGAAGCCGGATATCAAGTAAAGGTTGATAATGTAGGTTGGGATCCTATCTTTGTTGAAATTAAAGGGAAAAGAGCGGACCTCGCAGCATCAGCGATTACGATCAATGATGATAGAAAACAAAGTTATGATTTCACTTCCCCATACTTTTTGTCGACAAATATGATCATGGTGCAGGAAGGCAGTGACATCAAAACAGCGGCAGACCTAAAGGATAAGAAAGTTGCCGTTCAAAATGGAACGACTGGCCAGGACGCAGTTGAAGGAATGTTTGGTAAAAAGAACGAGAACATTAAGAAGTTTGAGAATATCCCTTTGGCTATTATGGAATTAAAAAACGGTGGTGTTGATGCTGTTGTAGCTGATAATACTGTTGTTGAGGAATATGTTAAAAACAATCCCAAGGACAAGTTGGTCGTAATTGAGGATGAGAGTGCATTTGAAGCAGAATATTACGGATATTTGTTACCAAAAGGAAGCAAATTAAAAGCTGATATGGATACGGCTCTTAAAACCGTAATAGAAAATGGCACTTACACAAAAATCTACAAACAGTGGTTTGGCGTTGAACCTAATTTAGAAAAATTAAAGGCTCAACAATAAAAAACATCAAAAGGGGTGCCAAACAAGGCACCCCTTTTGATGTTTTATCAGGATTTAGAGATACTAAAAATTCATCTTAGATTGTCCACCATCTACATTTATACTTGCTCCAACAATCCAAGAAGCCTTATCTGATGCCAAAAAAGCCGCAACATTCGCTATTTCCTCTGTCGTACCGAAACGGCCTGCTGGAATATCATTTGCCACAAACGCTTTAATCTTATCAGGATCTTCTACAAGCCGTTTTATCCAATTTCCTGTTTCATGCAGAATACTTCCAGGTGCAATGCTGTTAACTCGAATTCCATAAGAAATGACTTCATCTGCTAAGGCTTTTGTAAAACTAATAAGTGCAGATTTTGAATTGTTGTACGTCGTTTTGCCCCCACTTTCTCTTCCATAGACCGACGTAATATTAATGATTGAACCTCTCATGCGTGGTTTCATATAATCAACTGCGAGTTTACTTAAATGAACAGCCGAAAAATAATTCAACTCCATTGCTTCATAAAATAAATCCATTGCCGTTTCTGTCGCACTACCACCATTACTACCACCAGCATTATTTATGAGGACATCCAATGTCCCATTCTGTTCAATAAAAGACTGGATTAGTTTCTCTCGTTCATCAGCTTTCATAATATCAGCTTGAAAAATAGATACCTTCCCACCCAGTTCTTGTTTTGCCTTTTCTAAAAAAATGACATCACGAGCAGCAATCGATACATTCGCTTCTTCTAAAATAAAAGCATTCGCAATCGCTTTTCCGATTCCCTTAGAACCACCTGTAATGAGGACGTTTTTCCCTTTTAATTGTAAATCCATATATATCTCTCCTATAATATAAAAATGACATCAACCCATTTATTAAACATCGTTTGCTTATCAATTTACTAATAGATTCTACTATTTTCATTATACACTTTTAAGTATGATCATTTTTGCCATTTATAAGGAATTTCCTTAGGCAAACGTGTTATCACTTCGCTAATCGGAATCGCTAGTCCTTCGGGATTGTCCCCTTTAGTTACCTTTGGTACGGTAGTTGCAAACACCACGCCAACCACTTTTCCTGCTTTATTAATGACGGGACTACCGCTATTTCCACGAAATATAGGAGCTGTCATCGCAAGAATAGGGACTTTTATGTACTCAACACCCTTATACCCGATCATTTCTCCTTGATTGGCAATTTGATAATACCCCAAAGGATTTCCGATAACATAAACTACATCACCTTCGGTCAACATGTAATCATTTGCTAATGGTAAAACGGGGAGACTTTTCCCTTTAATATCCAAGAAAGCTAAATCTACTTCAGGATAACCA
>CAURFY010000407.1:0-2963 GCA_963524115.1 uncultured Bacillus sp. | reverse complement strand
ATCCGATCCAATCAAAAAGTGAGCAAAATCAATAATGAGCTTTAACATAGCCTTTATTTTAGACCGTCCTAGTTTTGGATGTAGTCAGGTTCACTCCGAGGATGCCGCCCATCATGGCGATTAGGATAAAGCAGGTGTGGTAAATGAGCTGCTCCTTGTTAAATAAACTATTAAGCCCAAGATATTGAAAAAGAAATAAGATAATTGAGTTGAGTAAACCAGTGGCTCCCCCAAGCATCCAACCTTTTTCCTTCCCTTTTCCTCCTGAAATAAAACCGCCAATGAATAATGAAATAAAGGACACAGCCGTAATCACAACCTGTAAACTAGATTCCTGAACAGAAGAAAATTTTAGAATGAAGGCAGAAATTAGGCTGCATACAGTGGCGAAGATTAAGATTGTGGCTAATCCGTATAATACGGCTAGCCCGAATTGTTTAGATGTAATGTCCATCCTCCCCTTTCTTTTTTACCGGTAGGGCAATGTTTATTGTTTAGTACATGCTTATTCACTCTACCAATAGATTAGAATATAAAGTTTGCTCGTTTTGTCTTGAATTGGAAATTTATTCAACTCATGATTTTAGTTTGATAACAAACACTAGAATGGGCTAATTTTTGAAAGGAAGGGAAATGATGGCGGAGTATTTCATTATCATTTTTAGAACATTACTGCTTTATTTGCTCATTTTAATGATGTTTCGTTTAATGGGAAAAAGGGAAATTGGCGAATTAAGTTTGTTAGATTTAGTTGTATTTATGATGATTGCTGAAATGGCAGCCGTATCGATTGAAAACACAGATGATCACATCATGCGTACAATTGTCCCTATGTTGTTATTAATGGTGGTACAAATTGTCTTTGCGTTTATTTCTATTAAAAGTAAGAAGTTTCGGGACCTTATTGACGGGAAACCAACGATTATTATCAATAAAGGGAAAATTGATGAGACTGCAATGAGAAAACAACGCTATAATTTTGATGACCTCCTTTTGCAATTAAGAGAGAAAGACATTCCTAACATAGCGGATGTTGAATTTGCAATCCTAGAAACTTCTGGTAAACTCTCGGTTATCGAAAAAGAAAAGAAAAACAGCCAAACAAAAAGCGGTGGATTCACAATTCCCCTAATCATTGATGGAACCATTCAAGAAAGTAATCTCGTGACCATAAACAAAACAAATCTTTGGTTAAGGCAGCAATTACGTCAAAAAGGTTACTCAAATATAAAAGATATTTCCTTTTGTAGCTATCAAAATGGTGAATTTTTTATCGATATCAACGATGAACAATAAACCTTCGGCAATTTCCAGGATTAAGTTCGCGTTTTAAGCAAGTGATATTAGCGGAATATCCATTTAGATAGTGGCCTTCCAATCCAAGGAATCCGGTTGACATCATCCTTATACACTAATTTGAAAACGAACAGAAGAATAACATAAAGAATGGACATTTCGAAAGTAGCAATGACGACTTTGATATAAAGTGGTGCTGAAATGGTGAAATGATTCATTATCCAAAATCCGCACCAGGTAGTAATCCCGATAACCACAAACGTTTTTAGATATTCGCGGACATAAAACGAAAACGATATTTTTTTTAAAACAGTAGCAAAGTGGAGAAATGTTACTAGGACAAACCCAGTAATAATCCCTAATGCCGCTCCATTAATTCCGAAGCTTGGCTGCCTTGCTAACAAAAAAATGACGGCAGTCTTGACTACTGCTCCAATGAGGCTGTTAATCATGGCTGCCCTAGCTAAGTTTAGGGCCTGCAGGGCTGCTTGCAATGGACCTTGATAGTAATAAAATAAAAAAAATGGGGCCATAATTTTAATGAATTGGGATCCACTTGTAGAGCCATACATCACCTTCATGAGCGGATCAGCTAAAACAAACAATAACACAACCGAGATTCCGCCTGTTAAAAAAGTGAAACGAAGGGCTTGCTGCAGGCGATACTCAATCAATTTTTTATTATTGTTTGAGTTGGCCTCACTAATTGCTGGTACAAGTGAAGTGGCTAATGAGAAGGTGATAAAGGATGGTAGTAACAAAAGCGGCATCGCGTAACCGGTTAATGCCCCATATTGTTTTGTTGCCGCAACCGTGGCTACCCCTGCAAAAGCAAGACTATGTGTGACAACTATTGGTTCGAAAAACCAAGAAACAGAACCAATCAAACGACTTCCTGTTGTTGGTAAAGCAATGGTCATGAGCTCGTTAAAGGTTTCTTTTCCTGAATGAATAAATTTAAAGAAATCCTTTCGCAATTTAAACCGTTTCTTTATTTTAAAAGAAGTCACTAAATACAGGAGAGAGACTAATTCTCCAATCACTGAGGAGAACATGGCTGCGGCTGCTGCATATTCAATTCCATAAGGTAAAAATGTTTTGGTTAAAACAGCAATTAAGGTGATGCGAACGATTTGCTCTAATATTTGCGAAATGGCTGCCGGCTTCATGTTTTGTCTTCCTTGAAAGTAACCGCGAATGACTGATGATATAGCGACGATTGGAACAATCGGTGCGATAGCCAGTAATGGCAAATGTGTTCTTGGATCAGTGAATAAAGTTTTCGACAAATATGGAGCTAAAAAGATCAGTGCAGGGGTGAAAAGGATTGATAAACAAATCGTGATAGCCAAAGAAACGACCAAAATCTTCTTTATTTTTCCGTAGTCCCCTTTGGCCTCAGCTTCAGCTATATTTTTAGAAATAGCAACAGGTAACCCCAGTTGGGTAATCGTGATGACTAAGATAAGAGTCGGAAAAGCCATCATATAAAGTCCGACCCCCTCTTCTCCGATAAAACGGGCAATCACAATCCGGTTGATAAACCCTAATACTCTTGTTAGGAAACCAGCGATTAATAGTATAATCGTTCCTCTTAAAAACTTAGACATCTAACTTCCCTGCCTTCTCAAACATGCTGATATCATATACAATTAACTATATGCAAC
>CAURFY010000406.1:0-2967 GCA_963524115.1 uncultured Bacillus sp. | reverse complement strand
CGATGTTCATTTTTGACGCATGTGTTATTACCTTATCACTAATTACATATCTTTCCTACAAGGAAGCAATGTATACACTAGTCGCAGTTTTTGTGGGAGCAAGGGTAATTGATTTTATGCAAGAAGGCGCTTATTCTGCAAGGGGAGCAATGGTTATTTCTGATAAAAATAATCAAATTGCAGATCAAATCATGACGGAAATGGGACGGGGAGTAACGGTCCTTCATGGCCATGGATCATTCACAAAAAGTAATCGTGAGGTCCTCTATTGTGTTGTTGGCAAAAATGAGATTGTTAAATTAAAGAACCTTATTACCTCGGTCGATCCTTTCGCTTTTGTGTCTGTAAGTATTGTTCATGATGTTTTAGGCGAAGGATTCACGCTTGACGAAAACAAAATGCCGATTCAACACTAGCAATCACGATAAAAACCTCCAGAATTAGATGAAGTTTTGATTTCATCCAATTCTGGAGGTTTTCTATTTAAAATCAATTTCCCCTTGTCATGCCTATGCCGCCACGGGTGTCAATCGTTTAGTTTTTTAGGGCGGTTTTTCTCCTGCTCCTGGTTTCCTTTATATTTTTTCCAACCAACATAAGATAAGGTTAAGATAATAATACTTCCAGTAGAAATGATCACCCACCAGAGACTAGGGTCAGCTTCATCCGTTGTCATTTCGTCAAAAATAGTTTGCAAATCATTTCCTAGCGCCTCTAATTCTTGTTGATTGGCAGATTTTGAAAGTAATGTTGGTCGATATTGCTCAATATAATTAACTTTAGCATCCAGACTTTGGATTTGCTCCGCTGGAATATCAATTTTCAAGCTCGGATAAATCATATTGTATAAAGATAGAAACGAATTGAAATTCGATTGGAAATTCACATTATTACCATTGTTTACGGCCTGCCTTACATTTTGAAAAGAGGTCATAATCGGCCCTTCCATTTCCGTCCACAATGGCTGATGACCCGAAGAAATAGCATCAACCACCAGTCTGAACTTCGTGACCCGATTCATTTTTTCACTATGCGGAATTTCTGCACTTTTTGTCGATTCTAAAGCATCACGATGAGCCACCGTAATAATTCTTATTTCATCCATAGAAAAAATTCTTTCTTTTTCAGTTTCGGACAAAAATTGGTCAGAAAAGTATTTTAATAATTTTTCCGCATCATCATAGCGATGTAGTTTAACCATTTGCAAGGCCTCATCAGATATATGATCAAGTTTAATGATTGTCGAAGTTGGTGCTGCATTTACTGACATCGTCGGAAAAATTAATAATGCCAAAAATAATATCAACCATTTCACTTTCATTCTTGTCCCCCCTCCAACTACTACTAATATTTATGAGGGGATGGACAAGGATAGACCAGCAATCTTTAATCTACATTCATCTTGTAATCGAAAGGGAAAAATGGCCCTTCCGAAGGCATAAATAATATGTAATAGCGATGGAAGCAATGCTTAACCAGAAAGTAAAATATCCAATTTGGGAAGTATATAATTCAAGATCATGATATTGCGGCATCATGTCGAAAACATAATCGATCATTTCATTATGTAATACCCATATTCCAGTTACAACGAGGTGCCAAGGCTTAATTTTGTAAAATGGGGCATATAGGACCCCTTGGATAGCCATGGCAGCATGTGAAAAAATTAGCATATATCCTACCAAGTCAAGACCACCATTTACAATACTAACAAAAAGATTCATCACTACCGCCCAAATACCGTATTTAACCAAAGTAACAATGGCTAATGCTTCAAAAAGCGGCCAGTTTGTTCTAAATAAAAAAGCAACTAATACAAAACAAAAAAACAGACTTGCTGTTGGACTATCTGGTACAAAAGGCAAAAAAATAGTTGGAGTCTCACCAAGCTGTGGACCATACCAATAATATCCGTAGGCCGTCCCTAGAACATTGACCACCAGCAGTAACCACAACACTTTGCGATCAGCTAAAATCGCATAAATCAAATTCATTTCATTCCCACCAATCAGTATGTATATTCTTGTGAATAATATCTTATCATAATAATGGATTGGATATTAAAAAGCTGACGAAATATTCGTCAGCTTTGATAAAACTTATTTACTTTTTACAGTGGAAACGAATTCTGACAGCTTTTTAAGCTCTTCATCAGTACCTTTAAACATCCCTGCTGGCATTGCATTTTGTCCATTTTTAGCGATATTTGCAATCTTATCCGGTGTTAGCCCAGTATCAACTAAAGTTTTTGCTGCAGCTCCACCTTGCATATTGTCGCCATGACAATTAATACAGCCTTTGTCTTGATAAATTTTATAGCCTTCAGACTCTTTATCGAAATTAGCTTCCGCAACAATTTTACCTTGTGCTTCTGCTTTTTTCCAGTCATGAGTAGCTACAGACTCCCAAGTAAGATAAAAAATGGAAGCTAACGCTAGCAACATAAATCCTGTTGCTACTGGTCGTTTTGACGGACGACGCTCTGGACCACGATCTATAAATGGAGCCAGTAATAAAGATCCAAAAGCCAATCCTGGGATAATCATCGCACCGATAGTGGTGTATGGCCCAGAGGCGAATGAGTATTTTAATAATTGATACAAGAATAAGAAATACCAGTCTGGTAACGGAATGTAGCCTGTGTCTGTTGGATCTGCAATCCTTTCAAGTGGTGAAGGATGAGCAATAGTTAAAGACAAATATCCAACTAAGAAAACGGCACCTACCATCCATTCTTTTAATAGGAAGTTAGGCCAGAACGCTTCCGTTTTACCAGGGTACTCCGAGTAATCCTTCGGAACATTAGGTTTACGTTCGGCGGATACACGCGAGTCTCCGACGAACTTCATACCTTTACCATGATGCATTGAGCAATCCCCCTCCTTTAACTCTTAGTTAAAGCCGTATATATAACGATTTTTTACAATGGACCGGAAATACCTTGTTTTCGGATCATCAGGAAGTGAG
>CAURFY010000405.1:0-2980 GCA_963524115.1 uncultured Bacillus sp. | reverse complement strand
GTCCTGTACCATTTGAAAAAATGGCTCAGGATTTAAGGGAGCCTTTCCAAGTCTGCTCAACATTCCTTTTAATGGTTCTGATCGATGAATTTTTCTTAACAGTTTCGCTACCTTCTCATCATTCATTTCGGTTGGTGTTAATTCTCGACCATTTAACCATTGCTGGGCAGTTATAACATCCCCAGTCTCCAACCTTTTAGTCCAAACCAATTTCGGGACGAGCCCTTCAGCCGATAATACGGCTAAAAATGGAGAGGAGTTTCGTTTTAAAAAAAGCTTTTGTTCTTCATGTTGAGCAAAAAAGGCTTTTCCAGTTGCCCCTCCTGCCGGAACAATTTCCCATTCTTGTCCAAATATATGCTCCAAAGTTGTTCACCTTCAATTAGTTCGCAATTTCCCTCAAATGTCTTATAATCTACTGATAAAAGGACTGCCAAAAATTTTAAAAATAAAAACACAAGCGCCCAATTTTA
Organism: uncultured Bacillus sp.; assembly: GCA_963524115.1. Classification (GTDB taxonomy): domain Bacteria; phylum Bacillota; class Bacilli; order Bacillales; family Cytobacillaceae; genus Bacillus_BU. The sequence continues at coordinate 2,507 of CAURFY010000405.1, read as the reverse complement.
TCCCGATAAGACAAAGTTTGATCATACATCTTCAATGCTGGTCTCATCTTTAAAGGATTGGGCGCAATGCTCGTTAATGATTGTATATTAATAAGGCGGCACTCCGCCCTTCTTCACAAAAAAGGATAGCTACTAAAATCCAAAAACATTAGCTATCTTCATCAATTTTATCCCCTATTTGCTTTTTTCGTCAAGTGTCTTCGTAACGAAATGCTTTTTCACCATCATTCATTACTTTATTGAGCAAGAACAGAAACGCTCAAAGGCTGTATCAAATAGTGAATAGAGCTGGGCATCCCAATTGATAAAGTGCTTGCTTTATGTCCTTCTACCAAAACATTCCACTTCCCTTCATTTGGGAGGTTGACTGTCATACTCTGAAGTGTTGGATTAATTAATACCAAAATAGATACCCATTTCCCATAACAACCTACTTCCTTTAAAAAATAACCTATTAATGGTTTCGGCAAATCTAGAAATGTTAAATGCTCTCGAATCACCTTTGCTTCTGGAAGTCTAAAAGCCCGGTGAGATTTCCTTATTTCTATAATGCCTTTGATAAAATCGACATGATCTTGATAAAAAGATTTTCTATCCCAATCAAGCCAGTTTATTTCATCAGGTGATTGATAGCTATTTCCAATTCCCTTTTTTGTTCGAAAGAATTCTTGACCACTGTGGATAAAGGGGATGCCTTGTGCGAATAGCACCATGGCCGTAGCCAATCGATGCCGTTTTTTTCGAGTTTCATGATCACATTCTTGGCAACACACTGTTAATTTATCCCAGAGTGTGTGGTTATCATGTGATTCAACATAATTTACTGTTTGAATGGGTTCAAGAAAAATCCCCTGTGTAGCTTTTTCTGTCCCAATACTTCCTGCTAATACTTGTTTGGCGGCATCATAATAATGTTCATTTCCTAAGGCAAAACCACGATCATATAAATTAAATGTACTTCCTTTAATCGAATCCCGGAACCAATCATTAAATTGAGCAATTCTTGGCAGTTTTTTTTGATTTCGAATATTGGCCTTCTTTTCACCTGAAATGGGTGTATTTAGGTCCCAACCCTCACCAATTACCAGAGCAGAATCATCGGTTTCATCCACTTTCTTTCTCACTTCATTCATCGTATCTATATCAAGAATTCCCATTAAATCAAACCGGAAGCCATCTACCTGGTATTCTTTCATCCAAAAATCAACCGAATCAACAATCATTTTTCTAACCATTAATCGTTCAGATGCGATATCGTTACCGACCCCAGTTCCATTGGATGGCATTCCAAACTGATCATGTCGAAAAAAGTACCCTGGAACGATTTTTTCAAAAGAAGCTTGCTCACGGATAAAAACATGATTGTACACGACATCCATTATGACCCGGATGCCTTGCTGATGAACTGTCTCTATCAAGGTTTTAAGTTCGTTTATTCTTGCATAAGGATTATTTGGGTCGCTCGAAAAACTTCCTTCTGGAACATTAAAATGAAGCGGATTATAGCCCCAGTTATATTCCCTCTTTACTGCCAACTCATCCACGCCAGCAAAATCATTAAAAGGTAACAACTCTATATGAGTAACACCTAGCTTTTTAACATAAGACAAACAAGTTAATTCCCCATCTTTACCAATCGTGTTCGTTTCTGCAGCTCCAAGATACGTTCCTTTATTTCTAACTCCACTTGATGGATGAATCGTGAAATCTCTTATATGTGTTTCGTATATAATTGCATCAAGGGGACTATTTAGATGGGGCAAGCCAAACTTGGAAGTGGCTAAAGATGATTTTGTTTTATCAAGATCAACGATTACACCATTTGTCCCATTTGCGGTTACAGCTACTGCGTAAGGATCAACCGCTTCTCTCCAGACTCTATTGACACAGACAAGAAAGGAATATTGAAACAGCTCAAAGTCTCCTATTTTTTCAATCGACCAAACCCCCTTTTCGCATCGGTCCATTACAAACTCATTTGTCTGTTTTTGGCTCGGGGTTGTCAATTTTAATTTTACTAAAGTTGCTGTGGGAGCCCATAATTTGAATGTAACTTTTTTGGAGGAAAAAGTTACCCCTAAATCTTTTCCATCATAAAAAAAAAGCTGATCAAATTCTTGTGTTCGAATAACTGAACCAATCTGAAGATCAGTTTTCCCGCCATGTTCATCAGCAATCCAATTTTGAATGCCAATTTCAGGTTCAAACTCTGGTCTACAAATAAACTTTGTTTCGTTTCCTAGTTGGATAATTTCCTGAATATCAAGGTTTTGCTTTTGTTTCCCTCCATCTATTAAAAAAAAACTGGCCGAAATGCCGTGGTGATAAGTATTAGGAAGAAGAATAGTAATCACGTTCATTTCATCCAAATAAGCATAGAATAAACGTTCGACGATACTCATGAGAGTTCAGCTCCTTCACTTCCTCTTCACTTAAGTTGCTTTTTAGCAATGATCGATAATGATTGATTAACAACTTGTGCTGTAATAGGAGTATAACCATTTATC
>CAURFY010000404.1:0-2986 GCA_963524115.1 uncultured Bacillus sp. | reverse complement strand
CCTCAGCAGCTAACAACACGAGCTGCTTCCGCCTTTCTATTTTCCCTCATACTGTAATGATGCTTTAATAAAATCACGGAATAACGGTTGTGGTCGAGTTGGTCGTGATGTGAACTCTGGATGGAACTGTGATGCAACAAACCAAGGATGATCCTTTAACTCGATTACTTCCACTAAACGGCCATCTGGGCTTGTCCCGGAGAAAATAAATCCGGCCTGCTCCATCGCTTGTCGGTAGTGATTATTAAATTCGTAACGGTGACGGTGACGCTCATAAATCACTTCATCCTGATACGCTTCATATGCTTTAGAGTCCTCAGACAACTTACAAGGATATAATCCTAGGCGCAACGTTCCGCCAAGATCCTCGATATCCTTTTGTTCAGGAAGTAGGTCAATGACTGGGTGTAACGTTTCTGGATTTAACTCAGAAGAATGCGCTCCTTTTAAACCAAGAACATTGCGTGCATATTCTACAGAAGCCAATTGCATACCAAGGCAGATTCCTAAGAATGGTACCTTTTGTTCACGAGCATATTGAGTGGCAAGAATTTTCCCTTCAACACCACGATCACCAAATCCGCCTGGTACAAGAATGCCATCAACGTCTTTCAACAATTCGACAACATTTTCTGCATTCACATGCTCAGCATTTATCCATTTAATATCGATATCAGCATCAAAAGTATAACCAGCATGCTTCATTGCTTCAACAACTGAAATATACGCATCTTGAAGCTCAACATATTTCCCAACAAGGGCGATTTTTGTTGTTTTGGACAAATTGCATACTTTTTCAACAAGTTTTGTCCATTCAGTCATATCAGCCTCAGGGCAAGCAAGCTTTAAGTGATCACAGACAATTTGATCAAGATTTTGCTGTTGAAGAGCTAATGGAATTGAATAAAGAGTATCGGCATCTTGACACTCGATTACGGCTCTTTCATCAATATCACAGAACAAAGCAATCTTATCTTTCATGTCTTGGGAAATCGGCATTTCAGTCCGAACAACGATCACATTTGGTTGAATTCCTAAACCGCGTAGTTCCTTCACGCTATGTTGTGTTGGCTTTGTTTTCATTTCCCCAGCAGCTTTAATATAAGGGACTAATGTAACATGGATGTACATGACATTGTCACGACCGATATCGCTCTTAATTTGGCGAATCGCTTCAAGGAATGGTAATGACTCAATATCCCCTACTGTTCCACCGATTTCAGTAATAACCACATCTGCATTTGTTTCATGACCAGCGCGGTAAACACGTTCTTTAAGTTCATTGGTAATATGTGGGATAACCTGAACAGTTGCCCCTAGATAATCACCACGACGTTCCTTTTTCAGAACGGCAGAGTATACCTTCCCAGTCGTTACATTACTGAATTTATTCAAATTAATGTCAATAAACCGCTCATAATGTCCTAAATCCAAATCCGTTTCTGCACCGTCATCTGTTACAAATACTTCACCATGTTGATACGGACTCATTGTTCCTGGGTCCACATTAATATAAGGGTCAAATTTTTGAATCGTAACACTTAGCCCTCTGTTCTTTAGCAGTCGCCCCAGTGAAGCAGCTGTAATCCCTTTTCCTAACGATGAAACAACACCGCCAGTTACAAATATATACTTTGTCATATAGATGCCTCCTCTTTATAAGTTTGTACAATTTAGCCTTTATTTAAAGACTTGCCTCGTCATTTTTAAGTTGGGGTCTGATCAAATTTTGCCTAGTAAATATGCTTTTTTCATAAAGCTTTTTCATACCATTCATCGATTAATAAAAAAATGAAAAATTTTAGTAAAAGAATAATAAATTATTTTTTCCCTTAATATGAAAAATAAAAAAACGCCCCGCCTACAACAAAGGTAAGGGAGCGTATTATAAACAAGCTAATCTTCGTTCCTTTTTTAAGGAGCCCAAAAATGATTCTACAAGGCACCATAAAAAATGTCAAGACTTTAAAGGTCATCATCCTCGTCTTCATCTAGATCGAGTTCTTCTTCAACTTCGTCGAGATCCTCATCCTCATCGACTAACTCCAAATCATCTTCAATTAGATCATCATCCGTATCATCTAAATCATCTTCATCAAAGCTGTCATCTTCATCATCGATGATTTCTTCTTCAAACTCATCAATATCATCAAAACCTAAGTCCTCTTCCACTTCATCGAAATCATCTTCGTCTTTAGCCTTTTTAGCCTTTTTCTTTTTCGGCTTAACAACAGGAACAACTTCTTCTTCAACATGGTCAACTGGGTACCAAACGCGAAGTCCCCAACGGTTATCACCTAATGCTAAAAAACGACCATCTATATTCATGTCAGTATAAAATTGGGCAATTCTTGATTTTACTTCCTTTTCAGAAAGATTTAATACACTAATAATTTCATCCATAATTTCATTAAAAGGTTTAGCTTGTTTGCTTTCTACTAATAAATCGTAAGTAATTTCAATAAAAGACATTTCTTGCAATTGCTCTTTTGAGTATTGGTTAAGACTCAATTTCCGCACTTCCTTTCACTATTACCACTATTACAGGGAAATTTATCCCAGAATACATATTCTTCATTATAAACAAATTCTTACTGTTTATGCTAGTTCTATCTATTCATTCATCCGTTTCTTTTCCTGCTTCAGCTTTGATAACCTCTTAAAAGCAATATAAAAGAGATAGACTGAAATTAATAGGAAAGGTATTGCACCAAGTTGACGTGAATATAGAAAAATTGTTGCGGCTATAACTATTATGAAAATAACTATGTAGATGACTTGCTTCAACGCTATTCACATCCTGCATTAGTAAAATGATTTAATCAAATTTGATTATATATTAAACAGGTCTGACTTAGAAGGAAAAAATCCTTTAAAGTCAGACCTGTTTCTCTTCTAGGTTCTGTTAAACTAGAATGTTGATTTCCGTTTCAGGCGCTTCGCGCACCTTAGGGGCGGGCGGTGAGCCTCCTCGTCGCTAAAGCTC
>CAURFY010000403.1:0-2987 GCA_963524115.1 uncultured Bacillus sp. | reverse complement strand
GATTTACCTAAACCAGCACATTTGCAAGATTTTACAGGACCAGTAGGAATTAGTACAGAGGAAGGGTTGGCCTTAGCGCTTTACAGAGCCCATCCACTAAAACCCGATTTAATGAAGCCTGAAAAAGTCCTGCGGAATGATGCTTAAAGGAAAACAGGTATATGTTAAGAAAAGGTGAGTAGTAGCGTGGAAGTAATTAGTATTAATCATCCTCATCAACTTAGACAAGCTGGTTATCCAGAACTATCAATGGCACTCGGTTACTTTGATGGTGTCCATTTAGGACATCAGCGGGTTATTAACCAAGCTAAATCAATAGCTGTAATGAATAGGTGGAAGAGCGCAGTCATGACGTTTGACCCCCATCCTTCTGTCGTTTTAGGAAAAAGTGTTCAACATTCTGAATATATCACTCCCTTAGCTGCTAAGATCGATTTGATAGCTAATCTGGGTATAGATTATCTATTTATTGTTCATTTTACCCATGAATTTGCTAACCTTCTGCCGCAAGAGTTTATTGATCAATATATAATCGATTTAAATGTAAAACACATCGTAGCCGGTTTTGACTTTACATACGGTAGGATGGGAAAAGGGAATATGGAAACATTACCATTCCATTCGCGAGATTTGTTTGAATATACGATTGTCCCAAAATATCTCCTTGGTGAGGAAAAAGTAAGTTCCACTTTTATTCGTGCCGAGATTCAACAGGGAAATATGGAAATTTTGCCATCATTGCTAGGCGGGTTCTACTCCACTTCTGGAGTTGTCGTTCATGGGGATAAGCGAGGCCGGACAATCGGCTTTCCCACGGCAAATGTTGACATGACGGAGGCTTATCTTCTACCACCAACAGGTGTATATGCTGTTCGGGTTAAAGTGGGACAAACGTGGTTTAAAGGGGTATGTAATCGTGGTTTTAAGCCAACCTTCAATGATGATAAAAACAAACAGACTATAGAAGCAAACATTTTTGATTTCTCAGAAGAAATATATGGCCAGCCTGTAACGGTAGAATGGCACCGCCGTCTGCGGTCTGAGAGAAAGTTTGATGGAATTGAGCAACTTGTGAACCAAATTGAAAAAGACAAGCAAAATGCGTGTTTATACTTTGAACATAACAATTTTTAACTTGCAATTTGTCTAATTAAGTTGTATTCTAATAAACGTATGACGAACCTTTGCTTGGCAAGTCGAATCACCGACGCTTGCTCAGTAACAGGGGATTATAAAATAGGAGGTGAACAGGATGGCAATCACGCAAGAGCGTAAAAACGAACTTATTAATGAGTTCAAAACACATGAATCTGATACTGGTTCTCCAGAGGTTCAAATCGCTGTCCTTACAGAACAGATTAACAATTTGAACGGTCATTTACGTATGCACAAGAAAGATCACCACTCACGTCGCGGTCTTTTGAAAATGGTAGGTAAGCGTCGTAATCTACTAACATACTTAAGAAACAAAGACGTTCAACGTTACCGTGTGTTAATCAACCAACTTGGTTTACGTAGATAGTCAGCAGAAGCGGGATTTTTCCCGCTTTTTTATTATATTCCCATTTATTTTGGTAAAAGATATCATAAATATTTGTACATATAGAAATACCTGTAAATCCTACATAATTTTACGGCTATTTTAAGGAACAGTATTAATGGTCATAATAATAAGAAAAGCGGAAGCGGCTCGCACAGGGGCGACAGGCATAAGATTAATCTCGCAGGAGGCGTCAGCCTCTGGAGAGATTTAGCTTATGACCCCGAGCCCCTAGCCGCTGAAGCCAGACAATAAGAAAAGCAGATAGTCGACTGGTTTGGCTTTCTGATTCCTCCGAGGCAATAGCATCGGTTAACATAAACCCAGATGAAGTTTTGTGAAAAATGAAGCTGAACACCTTAGCGAATTTGGCTTAGGTTTTTGATAAAAGTAAGGATAGGTCCTGATCACCCCCTAAAGTGTGGGTGATACGGGTAGAGAGGGGTAAAAAGAATGGATCAGGAAAAACAAGTCTATTCCATAAACTGGGCGGGACGAACCTTAACAGTTGAAATTGGTCAATTAGCGAAACAAGCAAGTGGAGCTGCATTAGTCCGTTATGGAGATACAGTGGTACTAAGTACTGCAACAGCATCTAAAGAACCAAAAGCTTTAGATTTCTTCCCATTGACAGTGAATTATGAGGAACGTTTATATGCGGTTGGAAAAATCCCTGGAGGATTTATTAAAAGAGAAGGTCGACCAAGTGAAAAGGCCATATTGGCAAGCCGTTTAATTGACCGTCCAATCCGTCCTTTATTTGCAGATGGTTTCCGGAATGATGTACAAGTTGTAAGTATTATAATGAGTGTAGATCAAGATTGTTCGTCTGAAATGGCTGCAATGTTTGGGTCTTCCTTAGCACTATGTGTTTCTGACATTCCATTTGAGGGACCGATTGCTGGTGCAGTTGTAGGTCGTATTGATGGTGAATTTATTATTAATCCAACAGTGGATCAAGCTGAAAAGAGTGACATAAACCTAACTGTTGCAGGAACAAAAGATGCCATTAATATGGTAGAAGCTCGTGCGGATCAGGTTCCTGAAGAAGTAATGCTTGAAGCAATCATGTTTGGACATGAAGAAATTAAACGATTAATCGCATTCCAAGAAGAAATTGTTGCACAAATTGGTAAACCAAAAAGAGAAATAGCTTTATTTGAATTAGATAAGGATCTTGAAGCTGAAATCCGCGAGTTCTGTGAAAAAGAAATGGTGGCTGCCATTCAAGTACAAGAAAAGCATGCTCGTGATGATGCCATTAAAGCCGTTAAAGAAAAAGTAATGGCTAAGTACGAAGAAGCAGAAGCTGATGCGACTGATCTAAAACAAGTGAAACAAATCCTTGATAAGATTGTTAAAGGAGAAGTTCGCCGTCTGATCACGGTTGAAAAGATCCGCCCTGATGGCCGTAAAATAGATGAGATTCGTCCTCTATCATCAGAGG
>CAURFY010000402.1:0-2987 GCA_963524115.1 uncultured Bacillus sp. | reverse complement strand
GGCTTATAGCTGTCGATTTTTCCAACTACTGCATAAAGCACTGGAGGTCAGGCACCCAATTGCACTGTACAGCACTAAAGCGTCGCGGAGGCTACCGGATCGCTACTAGAGAGGAAATCAACAGCACAGCCTATTTAAAAAAGAAAAACCAGACCAAACCAGCGGTCAAACCTAAAGCCAAACTGATCAATAATATAGGAAACCCGTTCTTCATAAAAAACCTAGCAACTGGATGAGCATTCTCCCTTTTTACACGTTTAATGACCCGTTGTAATTTATCTGATGGAATTTTTTTTAATGCTTTCCGGAAAGAACGGTCTTTCCAGATCGGGTCTTTGTTTTGAGTCAAAAATTCCTTCAGTGCTGAGTAATATTCTTTGTCGAGTTGCCTTTGCTGCTCTACCCATTTTATAAAAGACAAAATTGCTTTATTTTTACCATGGTTATCCAAATAATCAAATAGCTTATCATACCGATAACTTTGGTTAAAGTCCTTCTGAAAAGCTATTAATAATAATAGGAAATACTGTGGCGAAAGAATTTCTTGTAAAAGTCGTTTCAATACATCCTGAAGTACCACTCGATTTCGAGCATTTAAGTCGAAGAGAGAATGATCGTCAATGCCACTACTGGTAAAGAGCGTGTACAGAGCCTCCATTGTCATGTATTGATCCTTTTCATCGCCATTCCCTAAATCATTGACTAGAAAGCTTGATCCAGATAAAAAGATCTTCCCGAAATTGTCTATATCCTGTCGAGAAACCTCTTCCAACCGCATCACCTTTAGTAAGGCCCGCTCGGCACCAACCCGCAGCTCCTCCTTATAGGTGTAAAATTCCTCATTGGATTTAAATTCAGTTCCAAATCTTCGGACCATCAAAGTAGCATCAAAAGCATTATCCGCAGATTCAACGGCCTCCGCTACTTTTCTGGTTGTAATCGTAATAAATGACCTATTTTTTAACAAATAAGAAGAGTTCAATATAAGTCTATCAATTTCTGCTAAAATCTCTTCCAATTGTTTTAGACTCCTAAACTTATCAACAAGATAAGGTGTTAGGAAATTTTCCAAGGATGGGTTTAAATTTAGGATATTGATAAGTTTATTAAAGGTGAACTGATCCTGCTCAACAGTATGCCATATTTCATAAAATAAATGGTCATTTTTATAATGATTTAGCGTCCTTAATATAAACAAAAAACATTCATTATCGATAACGATCTTATTAAACTGATTCACACTCCTGATAAAATCAAGAGTGATATCAGCCTCACCAGCTAGCTTTACCTCCCTAACAACCCGCAAAAACAACTCCACTAATTCAGGCTTTTTATCCTGCTCATACTGTAAAAACTTAAGAAGTCCGCCCAAAAAGGCTATTTTATTTTTAGAAAAATAATTCAACCCGCCGCCTTGAATCGTCAAATAAATATCTGTCAGACTGTAATAACTGGCCATATCCAGCTGAGCTACCTCATCAAGACCCAGAAGAGCTTTCTCGGCAAAAACAAAAAACTCATCCATACTTTTTGACTCAATTAAATGGCTCCAAGCAAACTCTAAATACTCATGCTTGAACCCGCCCAAATCCACACCGGATATCCGCCCACTGGCAAGATCAAAAATATACTGCTTTTCAAGAACTCGGTCTTGATAATTAATGCCACCAGGCTCAACAAACATGACATGGATGTACTTTTTCCCTTCAGCCTCATTTGAATAAGTCATTGCGCCTAATTTGCGGCGATAACTATAGGGAAGAAAGCGATAGAGCACCTCCAACAGTTGCAACGAAACCCTTGAATAATCAGACAGAGCGACATCAAGGGTAATAAATACCTTTTTCTTTCCTGAAATTGAAGACATCACTGCAAACAGCAACATTTTAAAAATTTCTTCCGTCATTCCAAGCTTGCCCAAAATCTCAGTGGATTTTTCTAAAACAAGCTGATTCCCCCGATTAGGAATATCACTAAGCTCCGGAAGCTCCTGGCCCAATTGAACGTCGTAAGAAGTACGAAACTGGTCAATCCCGAACAGCTTTTCCGGACGCAGGACCCAATCCTCCTTCAAACCCGTTGGAATGACATAATTATGCATAAAAAATGTGCTACGCTGCCCAGTAAAATCCGCCGGAATAAACACCGATTGACCTACTACTAAATCACCCGTTTCCGGTTGAATGATTGTGACCGCCGCAGGGTAAAGCAAGGAGTCCTTTTCACCGCTCACCCTTAACGAATTAGGTGAATGGTAAATACAGATCGGATGCAAATATTTTTTTACAAAAGCCTTATCAAGATTTGGGGAGATGGCAATCGTGTCATAGCCATCCGTACCATGAAAAATCCCGCCACGCTCACGAGTGTACAATTGCTGCTGAATCATTTTATCACTCACTGCTCATGACTCCCTTCAATATAGCCAAGCTTATATAGCAGCCAGATGAAAGGTTCGTCGACACGTATCGGGCTAATCATTCCCTTTAACTCTCGATCAACGGGATTACTTCCAAGCGCAGAAACGGCAAAATACGCTGTATCTCTAAAATAAACATCGAGCGAGTTGATAAAAGGGATATCGACCTTTTCCAGAAATCTCCGAATCTCGCCATTGATATTTTCGAATTCATCCAGATTAAGAGTCTCACGATGAACGACATTACGAAAAACATTGCTGTTAGGGCGAATATATTCGCCGTCCTCCTGCTTCAATGCATGCAATAGATCACTCTTAGTCAAAATGACTGCGGTTGGAATACTTGTTTTGCTGTGTTCCTGATGAGCGATAAAATCTCCGAATAAAGAAATGACAACCTCTCGGGGCTCTTCACCCTGAGTAGCGATTTCTCCTGGATTATCGCCCAGTTGGTGAATGAGCTTATCGCGTATCGCCCTAATTTGCATCGGGTCAACTAAGAACAATATTCCGGCGGAATTTTTGATATGAGCCGCATGAAGCTGAAGGTATTCCTTATCTGTCATTC
>CAURFY010000401.1:0-2995 GCA_963524115.1 uncultured Bacillus sp. | reverse complement strand
TCGCGCCTTCCACTCCAATCAACATTGTGCAAAAAATCAACATTGAGCTTTAACATATCCTATTTATTTTAAAAGTCCTTCAACTTTAGCTACAACGTTTTCTACTGTGAAACCGAATTCTTTAATAATTTGATCGCCAGGAGCTGATGCACCAAATGTATCAATACCTAAGATTTGTCCTTCTAAGCCAACATAGCGGTGCCATCCAAATGAAGCACCCATTTCGATTGCCAAACGTTTCGTAATCGCACGTGGTAAAACAGTTTCTTTATACTCTTCTGTTTGGGCTTCAAACCGATCCCATGAAGGCATGCTTACTACAGTCACATCAATTCCTTTTTCTGCTAGTGCCACCTGTGCCTTAACAGCCAACTCCACTTCAGACCCTGTTGCGATTAGGATAGCATCAGCTGTTTCCTTTTTGCTTGATGAAAGGACATAGGCACCTTTTGACACCTTTTCATAAGTATCTTCTGCTGCACCTTCTAAAATAGGCAAATCTTGTCTTGATAATACAAGAGTTGTTGGTGTATTAGTGGACTCGATTGCTAATTTCCAAGCTGCCGTAGATTCATTACCGTCAGCAGGACGAATCACAGATAATCCTGGAATCGAACGTAATGCTGCTAATTGTTCGATTGGTTCATGAGTAGGTCCGTCTTCTCCTACAGCAATACTGTCATGAGTAAACACATAGGTTACTGGTAATTTCATTAACGCTGCCAAACGAATGGCTGGGCGAAGGTAGTCTGAGAATACAAAGAATGTACCACCGAATGTTTTTAAACCGCCATGTAAGGCAATCCCATTCATCGCTGCACCCATCGCAAATTCACGAACACCAAACCAAATGTTTTTCCCGCTGTAATCAACTTTACTGAAATCATTTTTATTTTTCATATAGGTTTTATTTGAACCCGCAAGGTCAGCAGATCCACCAAAGAACGCTGGTACTGGATTCGCAAAAGAGATAATTAAAACTCAAAATTAAGAACGAGTGGCAATTTTTTTACCTACTTCATATTTTGGTAATGGTTGTTCCCAGTTCTCCGGAAGCTTCCCTTCAACGGCTAAATCAAGTTCATTAGCTAACTCAGGATAGGCTTCTTTATATTGAGCATATAATGCGGACCATTCTGCTTCGTTCTCCGCTCCAGCAGTTTTAACTGTAGCTTGGAAGTGTTCATATACTTCTTCAGGTACATAGAAGCTTTCAGGATATTCCCATCCGTATGCCGCTTTTGTTAAGGCTGCTTCTGCTCCACCAAGTGGTGATCCGTGTGAGTCAGATTTACCTGATTTATTCGGTGACCCAAATCCAATGGTTGTTTTAATTTCAATAAGAGTCGGACGTGTTGTGTCTGCCTTTGCTTCTTCGATTGCTTTAGCGATTTCCTTAACACTGTTTCCATCCTCAACACGAAGAACTTGCCAACCATACGCATGATAACGACCTTCAACACTTTCAGAGAAAGAACGGTTTAAATCTCCATCTAGGGAAATATCATTTGAATCATATAAAACGACTAATCTACCTAAACCTAAATGTGCTGCAAGTGATGAAGCTTCTGCTGAAACGCCTTCCATTAAATCTCCATCGCCACAAATAGCAAAAGTAAAGTGATCGACCACATTAAAAGAATCACGATTATACTTCGTTGCTAAATGTCTCTCGGCCATTGCCATCCCAACTGCAGTAGCAATCCCTTGACCAAGTGGACCTGTGGTTGCATCAATACCAGGAGTGTGTCCGAATTCAGGGTGACCAGGAGTCATACTTCCCCATTGTCTAAAAGATTTAATATCTTCCATAGATACATCATAGCCTGATAAATGTAATAGGCTGTATAACAACATCGATCCGTGACCAGCAGACAGAACAAAACGATCACGATTGAACCAAGTTGGATTATTCGGATTATGTTTCATAAATTTTGTCCATAGCGTGTAAGCCATTGGAGCTGCACCCATTGGCATTCCTGGGTGACCAGAGTTTGATTTTTCAATCGCATCGATTGATAGTGTACGAATCGTACTAATTGATAATTCTTCTACAGGTGTCATAACTTTCTCCATTAAAAAACACTCCTCAATATTAAGTTAATAAAATCAAATTTTTAAAAGTTGGTCTGGAATTTTTGAAAGCTAACTTCAGCATTTTTAATTGTTAGTTGCCCAGACAGCTTACCATTTTTAAGCCAAAGGATAATCTGATCTGATAACTTACTTGCTAGAATTCGATCGGTTGCTGTAGGGTGTGACCCCATACATAATGCCTCATCGATGGTAGTATCCTTCCAATCTACATTAAGCTTCGGAAGTATCCTAACATTTAGATCTTCTGAACTAATTGCATGATTATAAAATAAAACAGATGATGTTTTATCCTGTGAAAAATTTGAATCGATTGAATGACAAAGACTATCAATCTGCTCATCCGTAAAGTTCCCAGACACAAAATACCCTTCAGCGGCAACGGCTAACTCTTCCAACATGTGATCTGGGGCATTGCCAGGTACTTGTACGCCAAATAGTCTTGGTTTTGCATATTTTACGGAATGAATCGTATCTTGAATTTTTAATGCATTTTCAACTATAGAATTTAAGGCAGTATCATAGCCTAATGTCGAATCAGACCCTGGAATATCATTTATGATAGAAACCGGAACATATAATAATCTCGTTTTCTGGTCTTCTTTCATTAAGTCATCCACAAATACTTTTGTTTCCGCCGTTCCGACCACAATTACCGCATCAAAATGATTGATAACATCACACAGGCTCGCATGGCATGATGTTGGGGATCCTTTTACTAATAGTTTTTGAGATCCATTTACGGCATCGATATGGATCGGTTTTTCAATAACATTCCCCTGATAACGATCGATTTCAATCCCTATGAATTCATGATTGAATGATGGTTAGGATATACAATGATATATTAAATTCTTTAATCATGATGTATAAATGCCGAAAATAACTAACACAATATTCA
>CAURFY010000400.1:0-2998 GCA_963524115.1 uncultured Bacillus sp. | reverse complement strand
TTATGAACCACCCCTGAGTAATGGGGTGGTTATACTACATTTGAAACTGGGGTGAATGAGTTGGAAAAGAGTCTAAAAATTGGTGGAATGACCTGTGCTGCATGTGCGAAGCGAATTGAAAAGGTTACCAGTAAGCTGGATGGTGTGACCCAATCAAGTGTAAATTATGCAACCGAAAAACTAACAATTCATTTTGATGAAACAAAGGTTTCGATTCCCGATATCCAGGCTAAGATTGAAAAAGCTGGATATGAGGCAATAATCGAGTCAAGCAAAAAACAGCTTAAAATAGAAGGAATGACTTGTGCGGCTTGTGCTAAAAGAATTGAAAAAGTAACATCCAAACTAGATGGCGTAATTGAATCGAATGTAAACTATGCCACAGAAAATTTGAATATTAGCTTCGAACCTTCTAAGGTAAGACTTTCAGACATTAAGAATGCCATTGAAAAAGCTGGATATAAGGCGCTTGAAGAAGAAACCTCTGTAGATTCAGATAAAGAACGAAAAGAAAAAGAAATCAAGCTATTATGGAAGAAATTTATCATATCCTTAATCTTCACGGTTCCGCTACTGACCATTTCGATGGGCCATATGTTTGGTGACGCCGTCGGATTTAAGCTCCCTCAGTTCATCGACCCCATGGTTCATCCGTTAACCTTTGGTCTCGTGCAATTGTTATTAGTTTTACCTGCGATGATTGCCGGTTACAAGTTTTATACAGTCGGTTTTTCAGCTTTAATTAGTCGAAGTCCTAATATGGATTCGTTAATTGCCATTGGTACTTCTGCAGCCTTCCTATATGGACTATTTGCCATTTACCAGATTTACGGTGGAAATATCGATTATGCCTATGATTTATACTTTGAGGCAGCAGGTGTAATCATCACTTTGATCATGCTTGGAAAATATTTAGAAGCCGTAACGAAAGGGAAAACTTCTGAAGCCATTAAGAAATTGATGGGTCTTGCCCCAAAAACAGCTATTATTTTACGCGAAGGAAAAGAAGTAGAGATTTCCATTGATGAGGTTGAGGTTGGCGACATCATTATTGTGAAGCCAGGCGAAAAGATGCCTGTCGATGGAGAAGTAATCGAGGGTATAACCTCAGTTGATGAATCGATGCTTACTGGTGAAAGCATGCCAGTTGAAAAAAATATCGGTGATAAGATTATCGGAGCTAGTATCAACAAAAATGGTTCTATTAAATATAAAACGACTAAAGTGGGTAAAGATACTGCATTAGCCCAAATTATTAAACTAGTAGAAGACGCTCAAGGTTCAAAAGCACCAATCGCCAAAATGGCTGATATCATCTCAGGTTACTTTGTTCCTGTTGTCATCGGAATTGCGATTGCCGGGGCATTGGCATGGTATTTCTTTGCTGGAGAAACTGGCGTATTCTCACTAACCATCTTTATCTCTGTTCTAGTTATCGCTTGTCCTTGTGCATTAGGCTTAGCAACTCCAACAGCAATCATGGTCGGGACCGGTAAAGGTGCTGAACATGGGGTTTTAATAAAAAGTGGTGTGGCACTTGAAACGGCTCACAAGATTAAAACGATTGTTTTTGATAAAACGGGTACGATTACTGAGGGTAAACCGAAAGTGACGGACATAATCGTTTCAGGTGATATTTCGGAAGAATACCTATTACAATTAGCGGCTTCCGCTGAAAAAGGTTCTGAGCATCCACTAGGAGAATCGATTGTAAGAGGCGCTGAAGAACGTGAATTAGAGTTTAAGAAGCTTGATTTCTTCAAAGCAATTCCAGGTCACGGAATTGAAGTTAAGATTGACGGCAAGGATATTTTATTAGGAAATAGAAAGCTTATGATTGAGAGTAATATCTCTTTATTGGCTTTAGAGGAAGTGTCTGATAAGCTAGCTGGCGATGGCAAAACCCCTATGTATGTTGCAATTGATGGAGTGATGGCTGGGATTCTAGCTGTTGCCGACACGGTGAAAGAGAATAGTAAAAAGGCAATTGAGCAGCTTCATAAAATGGGGATTGAAGTCGCGATGATTACCGGAGATAACAAGAGAACTGCTGAAGCGATTGCTAAGCAGGTTGGAATTGATAGAGTTCTAGCAGAAGTTCTCCCGCAAGATAAAGCCAATGAGGTTAAGAAGATTCAAGCTGAGGGTAGAAAAGTAGCGATGGTTGGTGACGGGATAAACGATGCTCCCGCTCTTGCTCAAGCAGATATCGGTATTGCAATTGGTTCTGGAACAGATGTTGCGATGGAATCAGCCGATATTGTGCTAATGAGAAGTGATTTAATGGATGTACCAACTGCGATTCAATTAAGTAAGAAAACAATCTCCAATATCAAACAAAACTTATTCTGGGCATTTGGTTACAATACATTAGGAATTCCGATTGCGATGGGTGTGCTTTATCTCTTTGGAGGGCCATTGCTAAATCCTATTATTGCAGCTGCAGCGATGAGTTTCAGCTCGGTATCGGTTTTATTGAATGCGTTGAGATTAAAAGGATTTAAGCCTGCTAGATAAGAATGAGGAAGATTCGGCCATGGGTCGAATCTTCTTTTTTTAGTCTGTTTTCGTAAACTTGGTTGCTATTTACTTACGAGGGAAAATTCATTCGGTAATATGTTAAAATTTCATTTGCAGTAGCTAAATTCATGTCTTTTGTTTGTTTTAATTTTTTCGAAACATACTCAATTTCGTTACCTCTTGCTCCTGCATGAATGGCAAGAGATTTTGCTTGCAGGCCCATATGTCCCTTTTGGATTCCTTCTGTTACAAGTGCTTTAAGGGCTGAAAAATTTTGTCCCAGTCCTACTGAAACAATAATGGCTGCTAATTCTTTTGCACTTTGACACCCTAACAGTTTCTTACTAAATTGGGCACCGGGATGGATGTTGATCGAACCGCCAACAGACCCTATTGGCATAGGAATGGTCAAACTGCCAAATAAGTCTCCATTTTCTGCCCTACTCCACCTGGATAGGGACCGATATTGTCCAGACCG
>CAURFY010000399.1:0-3018 GCA_963524115.1 uncultured Bacillus sp. | reverse complement strand
CGTTTGCTTCCATTCGAGTGATCATCGGTGTCAAAGTTCCAGTACCTAAATTCAATGTTTTTCCGAGTTCTTTAAATGTTACTTCATCCTCATCCCAAAGTGCTAAAAGGACAAGGTATTGAGGATAGGTTAGACCAAATGGGTGTAGCACGGATGTATATAATTTAGTAAACTCACTTGATGTTTCATAGATAGCAAAGCATAATTGTTTGTTTAGCGGAATAAAGTTTTTCATCATTTTCACCTTCCGTGAAATTAAAACTTGCTTGGGTTATCCATTATTTTCGTTTATGAAAATAATTTGATTAAATCTTCTTCAATCTTACCAGGAACTGTAGTTGGAGCATAGCGCTCAACTACATGACCTTGACTGTCTACAAGGAATTTTGTGAAATTCCATTTAATGTTTTTTAATAAAACACCCTTTTTCTGTTCTTTTAAAAACGTGAATAAGGGATCTTCATTTTCTCCATTCACATCAATTTTTGCGAATATCGGAAAGGTGACACCATAGTTTAATTGACAAAATTGTGTTGTTTCTTCTATATTGTCAAATTCCTGATTATTAAATTGATCGCACGGAAAACCAAGTATCTCAAAACCATGCCCATTATACTTATTATATAATTCCTGAAGTCCTTTAAATTGAGGTGTCAGTCCACATTTACTTGCAGTATTGACAATGATCAATGGCTTGCCTTCGTATTCTTTTAATGATTTTTGCTCACCATTTGTCATCTGAACGGTAAAATCATAAACAGTATTCATAAGTTGTTCCTCCTTAAGACCTTATTTTAGATAAGGCTGAGTTAAAGCTAAATGTTGATTTTTTGCACAAAGTTGATCTTCGTTTCAGGCTCGTAGACTCCTGCAGGAGCAGCGGGACAGGTGAGACCCCGCAGGCGCTTAAGCGCCGAGGAGGCTCACCGCCCGCCCCTAAGGTGCGCGAGCATCCTGGAGCGGAAATCAACCACTCTTTTCTTTTAGTAAATAGCAACACAGATTACAAAAACAGCCCTTTTTTATGATTCTACAATTACCTTGATTTCGTTTCCGGCCATTACAGCTTCAAAGCCTGTCCGCCATTCATCTAAAGAAACCATCTTCGTAATCATTTTATCCGTATCAACTTTATTATTTTTTAATAGATCAAGAGCAATAACCCAAGAACTTGGTTTTTGTGAACGACTTCCAACATAAGAGATCTCGCGTTGGATAATCGATTCTTGATCGATTGCATTTAACTTATTGCCAAACAAACCGACCTGTACAAATGTTCCTTTTTTCTTCATAAGAGGCAAACCTGAATTTACCGCAGGTACAGCTCCAGAACATTCAAAGATTTTATCAACACCATAACCATTTGTATTAGCAAGGACAATCTCTTTAAGATCCTCTTTTAGTGTATCGACGATTACATCTGCACCTAAAGATTTAGCTAATTCCAACCGCTGTGAGTCCTTTGTTATTCCTGCCATGATAACGAATGCACCTTGTGCTTTCACAACCTGAAGTTGTAGCAATCCAATCGGACCAGGTCCAAAAATTAGGACTCTATCAGTTTCTTTCACAGAGGTTTTCTCTAATGCTGCATGTACACAACAAGCTAATGGCTCAGTCAAAGAAGCGGCTAAAAGGCTAACTTCTTCAGGTAATACATGAACACTTTCCTCACGGGAAATAACATATTCTGCAAAACTTCCATTTTCTTGAGTTCCTAGCCCTTTACGATCAGGACACAAATTGTAATCGCCCTCTAAACAGTACTCACAAGTTCCGCAAGTTGTATAAGTTGTTTCGCTAGTTACGCGGTCGCCAACCCTTACATTTTTTACGTCTGGTCCAACCTCAACAACAATACCTGAAAATTCATGACCAAGTACAACTGGTGTTTTTGGATTGCTGTAGTCTCCTTTAAATGTATGGATATCAGAGCCACAGATTCCTGTGTAAGCTACCTTAATTTTAACCTTATCATCGAAGGCATTCGGTTCAGGAATATTCTCAAGTGCCATTTTGTCATAACCAGGTTCTAGTTTCATAACTGCTTTCATAGCTATTTACACCTCATTTGGAATAATCATTACTTTGTTGTATGGTTCCTTGCGACTAAGCATCATGTCGAACGCTTTTTGGGTGTCTTCTAATTTATATCGATGTGAAATTAATTCTTTAAGCTGGATTCTTCCTTTTTTGACAAAATCAACGGATGTTTTCCACTCTTCACCTGGGAATGGTGCAGAATAAGAATTCCAGAAACCTTTAAGAGTCAGTTCTTTTCTAAAAATACTTTCAAAAGCTTTTTCATGGAGCGTAACATCAGCATAAGCAATACCTAAGTAACCAATCTTGCCCTTTTTACGAGTAACAAGTAAACATTGTTCTTGAGTAATTTTTGAACCTGCGCACTCAAGTGCAATATCGACACCTAGTCCATTTGTATATTCATTAATTTTTTCAAATAGATTTTCTTTAAGTGGATTGATTGTATACTCGCACCCCATAGCCACTGCGTCTGCTAACTTCTCCTCAGAAATATCAATCGCTATGATCTCTTTGGCACCAGCAATTTTTAGCCATTGAATTGCTAAAATACCAATTGTACCAACACCAAATACCGCTACTACATCTCCAATTCGAGGTTCGATATTTAAGACTCCGTGTAAAGCAACAGCTAGAGGTTCAATCATCGCTGCTTCTTCGAAATCCATTTCACCGATTGGCATAACATATTCAGCTGGTAAATTACAGTACTCGGCAAACCCACCAAAAGATTTACTTCCAATCATTCCGTGGTCTTCACATAAGTTGTATTGACCACGAAGGCAATACTCACATTTTTTACATGGGTGGAAAGGAATCGCCAGGACACGGTCACCAATCTCCACGTTGGTCACATCGTTTCCTTTTTCAACAATGTATCCAGAAAATTCATGACCCATGATGGCTGGTAGAGGGTATTTCCATTTGCTGACCATCTTATGTGTATCAGAGCCACAAATTCCTGCGGCCATAACC